>CAZLYY010000013.1:0-11718 GCA_964563895.1 uncultured Christensenella sp.
ATTGCTTTGGCTTTTATGCTAAATAAAATTTTTATTATGATAGTTTTAAACAATGTTGAATGAGATAACTTTTTTTATTTGGTTAAATTTTGGGTGTTGTAAATAAATTCTCATTATAAAATTAAAAAAATGATGAGATGAAAAATTTGTAGTTGTCAAAAAACTTTTCAAATGCTTTTTTTTGTGTTATTATACATATAGTAGGTTGGAGAACCTATTTTGTAGAAATGATTGAATTTGGCAATTTGATAGGAAATAACAAGCAATATAAAGATTTGATATCACAAAAGCAAAATTGTGCTTCTTTTTTATTTTCTTCGCAAGATGAAGTCCTTGTGTCCAATTTTTGCTATATGTTTGCAAAATTTTTGTTGTGTAGTGGCGAAAACAAGCCTTGTGGCGTATGTGAAAGTTGTAAAAAGGTTGACCTTTTATCCCATAGTGATTTGATAATTTATCCAAAAAATCACAAAGGAATTTTGGTTGATGATATAAAAAATTTGATAGAAAATGTGTATTTATCACCTATTGAAAGTGATAAAAAAGTGTTTGTTTTAAACAATTTTTCACTTGCAACCATTCAATCTCAAAACAAGTTGCTCAAAATTTTGGAAGAACCACCAAAAAATGTATATATTATTTTGGGTGTAACAAACGAAAGCAAGGTTTTGCCAACTATTTTTTCTAGGTGCAAAAAAATTAGACTTAACAAACTTGACGACAATGATATAAAGTTTGCTCTTCAAGAAAAAGCAAACGAAAGTGTCGTTGATTTGTCATCTGGCGACTTGACAAAAGCAATAAAATTTTCAAGTGATAGTTTTTTTCTAGATTGTTACAACAATTGCCTTGACACATTAAAGAATATGAAAGATAGCAAAATGGTTTTGAATTTTAGTGCAAAACTTGTTAGTAAAAAAGGAGAAATAGGCACTGTTCTTACAATTTTAGAATCTTTTTATCGTGATATGTTGCTTATTAGATTAAGGCAAGAACAACTTGTAAAAAATCAAAATATTTTGGGCGATTTGCGTGTTATATCTCAAGATTATGATGCAGATGCAATTGACAAAGTGATAAAAAAGTTGTACGAAGTAAAAAGAGCGGTGGATTTTAATTGCAACGAAAGTTATTTGATGGACAACCTTTTGTTGTATATTTTGGAGGTAAAATATTTATGCAAATTGTAGAAGTTAGATTGAAATTTGATGATAGATTGTATACATTGTTTAATGATAAACTAAAAATAAACAAAAATGATTATGTCATATGTCAAAGTGCGGTGGGGGAGAGTTTTGGCAAGGTGGAAAGTGTAAACGACTATGACGGAACAGTTGACGAAGATGCAAAATTTGTGGTGCGTATTGCAGACGAAAAAGACAAAGCACATTATGACGAAGTGATTGCAAAATCTCGTGAAGCGGTAAAAACAACCGAAGAAATTGTAAAACGTTTAGGACTTGAAATGAGTATCGTCAATGCGGAATATTCATTTGATTTGTCAAAAGTTGTTATAGATTTTATTGCCGAAGATAGGGTCGATTTTCGCGACCTTATAAAAGAACTTGTATCCACTTTAAAAACAAGAATTGAACTAAAACAAATAGGAATTCGTGAACAAGCAAAAATTGTTGGGGGAATTGGCATTTGTGGCAGACCTTGTTGTTGCAGTTCATATTTAAAGGAATTTGAAAAGGTTTCTATAAAAATGGCAAAAGTTCAAGGGCTTGCACTTAATCCACAAAAAATAAGTGGTGCTTGTGGCAGGCTTATGTGTTGTTTGAGTTATGAAAACGATTTTTACACCGAAGTAAGTAAAAATATGCCAAAAGTAAATAGCGAAGTTACAACAAAAGACGGCAAGGGAATAGTTGTTTATCAAAATATGCTAAAAGAAACGGTTTCCGTAAAATTTATTGATAAAGATGGCTCAACAACGATAAAAGATTATTCTTTGAAAGATTTAAAACAAAATTTGGTAAGTCAAAAGAGTGCGAAACAAGAAAAAGTAGAAGAATTATCAAAAACAAAAGAACAAGTGCAAATAAAAGATACAAATCAAAAGAATATAGAAAATAAAGTAGAAAAAAAGAATAAACAAAAGCATTTTAAACACAACAAAAAGCAAAAAGACAACAATTTAAACAATCAAAACAAAAAGAATAAAATTAAAAATGTGTAATTTTTAAAATAAATGAGTATGGAAAGAAAAGATAAAAATGAGCGATTTTCATCATTTGTTATAAAACAAGATGAAAAGTTGGAAGATTTGCTTGTAAATGACTATAAAATATTGCAAAACGACAAAAAATATAGATTTTCTCGTGATAGTGTGCTGTTAGCAGATTTTTGCGAGATAAAACAAAACGATTTTGTTGTGGATTTTTGTTCGGGGTCGGGCATAATTGCATTTTTGATAAAGGCAAAAAATTTGGGGCAAAAAATAGTTGGGGTGGAAATAGACAAAGAATTTGTTGATATGGCAAACCGTACAAAATTGTTTAATAAAATGAATGATATTGATTTTGTTGCGGAAGATGTGAAAAATATTGATAAAATTTTTAAAAATGGAAGTGTTGATGTCGTGGTTTGCAACCCACCTTATTATAAAAATCTTCCAACAAATACAACTTGCGTCAATGCTCAAGCAAAATATGAAATAAATCTAAATTTGGCGGAACTATTGCATTCCGCAAGCAAAATTTTAAAAAATAATGGCAAACTTTTTATGTGTTATCCGTTTTCTCGTTTGCAAGAGTTGTGTAGCGAAAGTTTAAAGGAAAATTTATATCTAAAAACAATAAAGTTTATTGAAAATTCAAACAACAAAAATATCTTGGTTAAATTTGTAAAGAATGGCAAGTTGGGGACAATGTTGTGCAAATAAAATGGGTTGGGGCGGATCCCTTGTGGTTGCCCCTTGAGGCAACCACATTTGCGTGTCCCACGCAAATGTAAATTGAACAGAGTTCAATTGCAAGGGCTCCGCTTTGCATTACATAAATTTACAAAGTAGGCAACTAAGGATTGTCCCCACAAGAGTTGCAACAAGAGCACAAGGAACGGCATAAAAAAGCCGTTTTATTTTTACTTGGGATAAATATAAAGTTGTTACATAAAATACCGTATCGCAACTTCCCACAATGACGCTAGCACATCGCCCAATATAACTATCAACCCCATAAGTTGAAAATATGTCGTTTAGGATAGCAAGACTTCCGTTGCCAGAAAATGGTTTGAGCAAAACAAGTTCACACAATTCGCTAGGAATTCCAACAAGAGAAAAAGTTGGGGATATTGCCTTTGCAAGAATAGAAGCAAGTCCACTTATCCTAATAAATTGCACCATAATCATAATTGTAACAAGGTAGGGAAATATACTCACAACCAAAGGAATACTTTGTTTTGCACCTGTAATGAACGAATGATATACATTTATTTTTTTTATTTTTGCATATACAAATGTCAACAATATTAAAATTGGAAGAAGGTATATACTCATTGTGTTCCTTTTAAATAATTAGCAAATTTGTTTAAATGCAAGACTTTTAAAATATTTAATTGGTGTTAAAAATATTTTATTTTTTTGTGTGTAAAGATTTCTTTTTTCTAAACTTTTCACACAACAAAGCAAGTGTAATGCCCGTAACAGTTGTTAAAATTGCGGTTATAATTGTGGGAAGAATTATATTGCTTGCAGAAACACTTCCTGCGGTTATTCTAAGCCCTATCACAGTGGTTGGTAAAATTTGCATTGAAGTTGAAGCAAAAATAATAAGCATCATCATAGGCCTATTTGCGTTGCCACTTCCGTCATCTAGTCGTTGCATTGCTTTCATTCCCAAAGGTGTTGCTGCTCCGCCCATTCCTAAAATATTGCACGAAATATTCATACAAATAAGTTGGTTTGTTGTGTCATCAAGGTTGCCAAATACTTTTTTTGTAACAGGGGTTAATAGTTTTGATAGCATTTTATTTATTCCGCTATCTTCCATAACTTGCAAAATTCCAAGCCAAACAGAGTAAATTGCACATAAACTAAGGCAAAGTTTTAGTGTGTTTTCACTTGCTTCAAGCATTGAAGGGAGTATAATTTCTGGGTTGATATAAAGCAAAACACATATTGACGAAACAATAAGCCAAAACCAAATTTTATTCATAATAATAGTTATGTTTTTTATAAAACCACTATGCAAGAAAGTTGTTTTATGATATACTTAATGTTAAGAGAGAAATAAAATATTTTAAAAATTAATGGGGAAATTATGTTAGATGCACATTGTCATATATATGACGAAAAATTGAATGATTGTAGAAAAGAATTGTTAGAGAATTTGGCTAGAACAGGGCAAATATGTATTTGTAGTAGTGATAACATTGAAAATAGCAAAAAGAGTGTTGATTTGGCAAACAAATATGATTTTATATATGCCACAGTCGGCACTCACCCACACGAAGTGGAAGATTTTAAAGATGATGATTTAAAAATTTACGAAAATATGCTAAAAAACAAAAAAGTTGTGGCAGTTGGCGAAATTGGTTTAGATTATTATTACGACAAAGACACCAAGGAAAAACAAAAAGAAGTGCTTTTAAAACAAATTGCTTTTGCCGACAAAATGGGCAAACCTTGTGTGTTTCATATTAGGGAAGCAACGGAAGATTTTGTAAATATTTTAAAAGAAAATAAAAGATATTTTAATAGACCATCAATGATACATTCTTTCAGTGGAAGTGTTCAAACGGCAAAATTTTATCTTGATATGGGGTTTTACATTTCAATAAATGGAATTGCAACCTTTAAAAATGCGGGCAAAATTTTGGACGTCATCGCCTTTGTTCCGCTAGATAGGTTGCTTATTGAAACGGATAGCCCCTATCTCACACCTGTCCCACATCGTGGGGAAGCAAATAGGCCCGAATATGTTTATTTTGTTGCGGAAAAGATTGCACAAATAAAGGGTTTGAGTGTTGAAGAAGTGATAAATAAAACGGAAGAAAATGCAAAAAAATTGTTTGGAATAAAATAGTTTTTGTTGATTTTTTTAATTTGCAAATATTTTTATTGAAAAATAAAAAACAATAAACATTATGCAAAAAACGTTATTAATTTCTACAAATATTATATTAATCTTTAAAAGTTTATTTTAAAAAAGATTTAAAAGGGATAGAAAAATGCAAGAAAAGAATTTTAAATTTAAAAAAGAATTTGGTCAAAACTTTATTTTTGATAAGGTTTTTCTTTCATCACTTGTCAAATCTTTTTTCGTGGATAAAAATGCAAATATTTTAGAAATTGGGGCTGGAATGGGAACGTTGAGTGAATGTTTGGCGGAAAATTTTGGGGAAGTTGTAAGTTTTGAAATTGATAAAACTTTGACGGAACATTTAAGGGAAGTTGAGAGCAAGCATAACAATTTGCATTTTGTTTTTCAAGATATTTTAAAGGGAAACATAAAGGATATAGACAATATTTTTGATGGGGAAAGTTATTATATGATTGCAAATTTGCCCTACTATATCACGTCCCCTATTATTTTTAAGTTTTTGCTTGAAACAAGCAATTTAAAAGAAATGTTTGTTATGGTGCAAAAAGAAGTTGGGGTGCGTTTTTGTGGTGAAGTTGGGTCAAAAGACTATGGTGTTCCAACCGTTGTTTTAAACACTTTTGGCAAAACTCAAATAGTCAAAAATGTTGGCAGAAAAATGTTCACTCCACCACCAAAAGTGGATTCTTGCATAATAAAAATAACTCTTGATAGAAACAAATTTGATATAAAAAATTCACAAAAATATCATCAATTTGTTGCAAAGTGTTTTATGGCAAAAAGAAAAACTTTGTATAACAATTTGTGTATGGCGGGCATTGAAAAAGAAAGGGCAAAACAAATGATAGAAATGTTAAATTTGCCTTTGACTATCCGCCCAGAAGAAGTTTCTTGCGAAAATTTTGTAAAATTATATAATGTTTTACAATAATTTGAAATTTGTGGGAAAATAAATAATTTTTGATTAAAATATATATAAAAATAAAAAATTGTGGGAGAAAAAATGTTTTTTAACTTTATTACTTACAATAAGTTTAAAGAAAAAAAGTGGAAAAAATTAAGCCTAGAAAAAAGAGCCGAAGCGTTTCAAGCATTGGAAAATATTCAAGCAAAAAAGTTGGATAGACCAGTTTATAAAGTTGAATTCAATGAAGATTTAGACGAATCTATTTTGGGTAGATGTGATAACAAAAAAAGAATAATTCAATTAAATAAAATCTTTATTCAAGACTCCGTCTTTCGTTTTCTTGGAATGGCAACTCTTTTTCACGAAGGAAGACATGCTTTTCAATATGATTGTTGCTTTGGGGATAAAGAACCTTGGATATTTAGTAGTGCATACAAATGGAAGAAAAATTTTGAAGGTTATGTAGATGGCGGACAAGACAAATTTTCTTTTTATTCTATGCAACCTGTGGAACGTGATGCTTGTAAGTATGCTCTAAAACGTTTAAGAAGTTTTCGTTTTAGGTACGGAAACGAACCATTTTATTTTAAAACTTATGAATTAAAAGTGAAAGAATTTGAAGATGCAAAACAATTGGCGAAAGAAGAGCTTGGTATTTTTTACAAACAAAAAGTTGCTTTGCGAAATAGAAAAGAAAGAAACGAAAGAATTGAAAAGAAAAATTGAATTGTAAAATTTTGCTACTTTTCAATTTTGATATAAATATGCAAAAGTTTTTATATTAAATTTAATTTAAAAACAAGTAGTTAAAATAATGTTTGTAGTGGCATTGTTTTTTTATTGATTTTAGAAATTTGTGTATTTTTTATTTGTGAAATGCTTTTACAAATTTTTGGCACTTTTAGAAAGAACAAAACATATAAATAACATAGTTTTGTAAATTTTGATTTTTTTTGACAAAAAAACTAAAAAAAATTGTAAAATTTTTTGATAAAGTGTAAAAAAAAGGTAGGTAAAATATGCAACAAGCAAAAACCTTGATTTTAAGCAATTCCAAGGACAATTCTTTTAAAGCCATAGTGAATTTAAAGAATATGGGAGCAAGCAATATAAAGTTTTTTTCAAATACAAGTCTTCCCAAAAATCTTGCTTTGGGGATAAAGCAAGATAAAAAGGTTGTCAAAATTCCACTTGCAGTTGATGGAAATAGTGGCAACTTTGATATAAAAGATATAGATTTGTCTTCCAAAATTCTTTGTGCTGTTGTAGACATTTCAAACCCTTTTTGCCCAGAAATTTTGTTGAGTGGAAGCCAAAATTCTAGTCAAACAAATTCCCACATTGAGAGCGCTTTTGTTCAAGCAAAACCAGACGATGCGTCTACTTTGTACGAAATTGAGAGCCAAGATAATATAGAAGAAATAATAGACAAAAATTTAAAAGATGATGCGGAAACTACATATTTTGATGCGTGTGCTAAATGCAAATATAGAGAAGCCTTTTATAAAGAAGGTGGAAGTATGTGTTATAAAAAGTTGCAACAAAAAGATGACGAAAAATTGGAAAAAGAAAACAACAATTGTACAACTCAAAGTATGGAAAATAAGATAATATCAAGTGATGATTTTGAGAAGAACAATTTGGAGCAACCCATTGAAGAACAAGAATCTTTTTATATGCAAGTGAAACCGCAAATAGACGCCCTTTTTAATAAATACGAACCTTGTGAGGAACTTGCAAGTATTATTTCTCATTCAAAATGGATTAAAGTTGTTTATGATAAAGACAACAATTTTTATGTTTTAGGACTTATTTTTGACGAGCAAGGGGAAGTGTTGTACATATGTTATGGTATGCCAGCAAAAGACTCCGCAACCCCGCCAGAAGATTTGGAAGAATATGCGGGATTTATCCCCAAAAACATTGCTTATCCGGATAAAGAAGGGTATTTTATTGTTTGTCAAGATGCCAAAACAGGCAAAACTCTAAAAATAGATTTGATTTAATCAAATATAATGTGCTTATTTTAGTCTAAATAATTGACAAATGGATAGAATTTTGGTAGTATTCTCTTGTTAAAGGTTAAAAATGGCTTTTCAAATCAAAAGTTGTATATATTGTGTTTGAAATTTTATAATGACACAGCCTTTTCTAGAAGAAATATGCATTTAAAAGAGGTTTTGGCTTTGAAAAAGAGATTTATAGCAGTTCTATCATTTGTTTTTATGTTTGCACTTGTACTTTTTGGGTGCAATTCTATTCGTTTGTCAGGGGGACCAAATACAAACGACACTGTTTATGGCAATGGCGGTTCAGCGGTTGTAAAAGGCGATTATTTGTATTTTGCAAATGCTTTTCTTGATTATTCCACTTTGGGACACAACGACAATATTTATGATGCTGGTAGTAAATATACAATTTATGGTATTTATAGAACAAAACTCAACAGCAATGGAAAAGTTGATGTTGACTCCGATGGCGTGCCAACAAAGGCGGACCTTTTGACTTACAATGTTGGTGGATATGAATATTCAGGTCTTTATATTTTTGGCAATTATTTGTATTATACAACCCCTTATACAAACACTACAAGTAGCAACGAAAAAAAGACTGGTCGTGTAAGATTGGAAAGAGTTGCTTTGGACGGGACTTCACACGAAGTTGTTTATAAATTTGAAGATTATACAATCGATTGTGAATATAATATGGTGTACATTGATGGGAAAGTTTATATTGTTTATCTCACAAAAGACAAGGATATCAAACTTATAACTGTTGACGTTAGAAAAAATGTTAAGGAAAGCACAATTGCTTCATCAGTTGAATCATATGCAGTCTTTAAACAAGAAGATATTGAAAAAGATAACAATGTTGAAGATATAAACAAGTATGTCTATTATGTTATGAAAGAAAACGATAGCGATTATGTTATTTATAGAAAGAATCTTCTTACAAAGGAAGAAGAAACCTTTTATAGGGGTTCTACTAGCGAGATTGTCTTAAAAGAAGTAAAGAACAATTTGGTTTATTACACCGAGAACAATCATTTGTATTCAAGATTTGATAGCAATACTTATAGTGATTATTCTTTGCCTACAACTTCAAGTGATGAAGATACAGGATATATTTCTAGTTATCTATCACTCGATGCTGGTTTAAGCGACAAAGGGCTTATTGCTGTTTTGCAAAGCAATTCAAAATATTATGTCAATTATTACAACGGGAAAACTTGCACAGAGATAGAGTTGACAAGCGATAAATCAAAGAGCATTACACTTGTTGCAACAAAGAACAATTTCTTCCTTTATCAAATAGCAGATGATACATCTTTGTATAGATGTGATATAGAATTTGATTATTCTTCAGGCCGTTATAGTATTGCAGAAACATCTATTTCAACAATTGCAACATCTTTTTCTTCAAGTGTAGGGGAAGATAGCGAAACAACAATGTTAGATTATGACAACGATAGAATTTATGTTTACAAGCAAGTCAATGATTCAACAATTTGCTATCTTACAATGTATATGACAAGATTAGACAATGTCTATACAAATGATAGTGGCGAGATTGTTGGACAATATATTGGCAACTTAAAATAATTTTAAAATATTAAAAGGGAGTGCTTTTTGCATTCTCTTTTTTGTTATTTTAAAAGTAATGTGTAAATTTTTATAAATAATTCTAAAAAAAGTATGCAAAATTTAAATTGAATTTATTTCAAAATCAACCATTTGTTCCTAAACAAATGATATGTTTTAATTTCGCGATAGTATAAAATTGCAATATTTTTTTTGAAATTTAAGACAAAAGACTTGATAATATTAAAAATAATTAACAATTCCGATATTTTTCTCCTAACTTTGCATTATTTTGCACAAATTAGACATTTTTCTTCATACGCTTTTTGCCGTTTACAAATTTATTTATGTTATCATTCTATTATCAATCTAAAAAAGGAAGGAGAAAAAATGGATAGATACAAAGTGGTGTTGCTTGACGAAAGTTTAGCGGAAAGAGCCAGTTATAAAGAAGCATTTTTAAAAGACGGCAATTTTGAAATTGTGGGGGAAGACAAAGACGGACAAAAGGGACTTGATATTATTGAAAAGGAAAAGCCAAACCTTGTGATAACAGATTTAGTCCTTGAAAGTTTTGATGGTTTTGAACTTTTGGAAAAATTGAAAGAAAAAAATATTGATTGCAAAATTATTGTTGTTTCATCATTAAAACACGATGGGTTTATACAAAAAACTGTTGATTTGGGTGTGGAATATTATATGTTAAAACCTATAAATGCCGATACTCTTGTCAAAAGAGCAAAAGTCCTTTTTGAAGGTTCTTTGCAAAGTGTTTCAATGCAACGAAATGTAAAAATGCGTGCGGTTGAAGAAAAATTGAGCAATATATTTATTACAATTGGTATCCCAGCACATATAAAGGGTTATCAATTTTTGCGAGAAGCAATCAAACTAGCAATGAAAGAACCAAGCATAATCAATTCCATTACCGGCGAACTATATCCGTCAATTGCAAGCCAATTTTCAACAAGTGCTAGCAAGGTAGAACGTGCAATAAGGCACGCGATAGAAGTTGCGTGGAATAGGGGAAAAATTGAAAATATAAATTCAATTTTTGGACTTCAAATTTATAGCGCAAATGACAAGCCAACAAATGGGGAATTTATTGCACTTGTTGCGGATAAAATGCTTTTTGAAGGGGCATAAAAGGATTTACATCAACTCCAAATTAAAATGAAATTTGACATAATTTTTTTGAAAAAAGGCACAAATTATTCTCTTTTTACATAGAAAAATAAAAAAAGAAAAATTTTTTTAAAAAAGTCTAAATTTATAGTTAAAATTGCTTGTCTATTTTACAATAATATGTTACTTTTTCGTTGTAACAAATGTTACGAATGGAGTTAATATGAAAAATCAATACATTAGATGTCCTAGATGTGAGTTGAATTATATTTTAAAAAAGGATAAATTTTGCAATGTTTGTAAAATGGAAATGAAAGCCCTTGGCACTTTGGGTGCAGAAGAAAACACAGATTTGGAGATTTGCCCAATATGTAAAACCAATTATATTGGCCCAGATGAAGAAATGTGTGCTTCTTGTGCAAGGGAACACGAATTTGACGAAGAAGAAGTTGACAAAGAAGAAGATGGACTTTGGAACAACTTTACCCCACTTGCCGAGAATGATTCCGCCTATGTGGACAAAGAAGACGATGATGAGTTGGACACTTTGGAAGGTCTTGACGACACCGGCATTGCGGACGATGACGAAGATGAAGAGACTTTAGACGACGAAGACGAAGAAACTTTGGACGATGATGACGAAGACGACTTTGACGAAGACGAAGACGATTTTGAAGACGATGATGACGAAGAATAGTTTTCTTTTACAATGTTGCAAGTCCTAAACTTGCTTGCGGTTTGGCACAACTATCAAAATATTATATAATATGCTATACAAAACACTTTAAATATAAAGGGTAATGTTTTGTATGGCATTTTTTATGATAAATGGTATTCAAAACAATTATGGGGGCAATGGAAAAAGATATTGATAAAGAGATAGATAACAAGGAAAACAGCAATTTTCTTGAAATAAAAGAACAAATAAAAAGGTAAAAAGACAAAGAATATTATGATAAGTGGTTGAAAGAAGTTTTGCCTATTGTTGACGTGCTAGAACCACATTTAAAGAGTTATGTAGATGAAAAATATAACAACGATTTCAATAGGGTAGAAT
>CAZLYY010000013.1:11818-13877 GCA_964563895.1 uncultured Christensenella sp.
TTGTTGTATGGTTTAAAAATTTTTCTTTTGGCAAAAATTGGGGTAAGGAGAATTTTATGCGTAGAGAAATTTTAAATTTGAATGAAATAAAGGATAAAATTTTGGCAATTAAAGGCAAAAATGTGGATATAACAATAAATCGTGGTAGGAAAAAATTTGATACGTTTTGTGGAATGATTGAAAATATCTATCCGTCTGTTTTTACGGTCAAAATTTTCAATGATAAACAACTTAAAAATGTAACTTGTTCGTATAGTGATGTTTTGTGCGGAGATGTGAGAATAAACGAAAAGGGATAGGGCCCGCCCTTGCCGGTTGCCACAAGGCAACCGCATTTGCAAATTTTTTTGCAAATGCAATTGAACTTGCCGTTCAATTGCAAGGGCGTGCATTTTATTAAATGGGTTTATATTTAAATAAACTTTTATTTAATAAAACCTTATAAAAGCAAATTTTTTTCAAAATTTTATCATAAAATCAAATGCTTGCTTATATTTATATAACAAATGAACAAAAGGCAAAATTTTGCTTTTTGGCAAGAGGGGGTAGAATTTTGGAAAATACTGACAAACTTGATGTAGCAACGAGAACAAAATTGGGAGAGACGCAAGTTAAAACTTCTGTGTCAGTTACCTTTGTTGGCGATGCAAAAATTACAAAAGTATTGACTGCAAGTGTTAGACCTGTTGTCTCAAATGTGGTAAGCACTTCTGGGCTGATTAGATTTGATGGAGAAATGTGGTATGACTTTATAGTCGTTTTGGAGAGTGGCGAAGTTGTTCCTTTTAGCGAATCTGTAAAATTTGAAGACAGTTTGGAAGATAATATCGTAAAGGAAGGAATGCCTGTTTGTCTAGATTTTAATGTGGTAGATATTTCTTCTTCAAATGGGGAATATTCTTCTAGTGTGGAATTTACCGCATATGTTGTTGAGACAAACAACGAGTTGTCTTGTGCTATTCCACCAGAAGGGGTTATGACTAGAGATGAAGATATTTGTTTTGATTCATTGGTTGCAGATGGTACATATGAGAGCAAAATTGACATAGCGTTGCCAAAGGATAGCAAAACAAATAAAATATTGTTCGCTCGTAGTTTTGCTTCAATCAAGTCAATAGTTCCTTCTACCGACTATTTTGCAATTTCAGGCGAAGTTTTTAGCACCATTGTTACAGAATCAAGCGAAGGGCAAATAAGAGCATTGACAAAGGAAACTACTTTCAATGAAGAAATTGAAGCAAAAAATGTAAATAAAGATTCAAATATTCAAGCAGTAATCAATATGGGCGAAACAACCATAAACGAAGAAACAACGGAAAATAAATTTGTGCTAAATTTTCCATTTTCAATCAATTTTACGGCATATAACCAAAATCAAACAAAGTGTGTGGAAGATGCATATAGTTTGACAAATGAAGTCAATTTGACCACATCTTCTCTTGTGAGAGATGAGTTTGCTACAACAAAACTTGCGGAAGAGAATTTGCTTACAAACTTTACTTTATCCGATGATATTTTGTCAATTGATAAAATTTTGGCAGTGATTCCGCTTAACGTTCAAGTGGTAAATTACGAAGCAAAAGACAATGAAATAATGGTGGAAGGCATTGCAAGTGTCAATCTTGTCTACAATCACGAAGATGAAGACGGCAATAATATTTTAAGTTCCGTTGATATAGAAGTCCCTTATTCACTTGGTTTTGCGACTCCAGATGTAAAAAGTAGCGACAATGTTAGACTTGTTTCATCTTTTGGGGATATAAATGTAAAGGCACGTCATGGGCGAGAACTAGAAATTCTTTGCGAACTCAAGCTAAATTATTCAATTGCAAGCCAAAGTATAAGTTCTATTACCACCGAAATAACTTTGGGGGAAGAAAAAACCCCAAAAGATTGTGCGCTTGAAATATATGTCGCAAAAGAAGATGAATCATTGTGGGATATTGCAAAAAAACTTAATATAACAGTTGCCGATTTGCTCTCACAAAATGGGGAATTGTCCTTGCCAATAAAGGAAGGGCAAAAAATAATTGCCTACAATAGACTTTATCAAAATTAG
>CAZLYY010000013.1:13977-16740 GCA_964563895.1 uncultured Christensenella sp.
GCCAATAAAGGAAGGGCAAAAAATAATTGCCTACAATAGACTTTATCAAAATTAGCATTTTTCACTTTTTAAGTCAAAATAGTGTTTTGTAAAAAAACGAGATTTGTTTTGAAAATATATATTATTTAAAAATTGTTTAATAAAATAAATATGGTTAATAATTTTTTTGTAAGGAGTTGTTATGAAAAAATTTTTAGCCATATTTTTTTGCTTGTTGCTTGTAGGAATTTTTGTGTACATAGGGAAAAAGGAAGAGAATAATCATTATACGGAATATTTAAGGATACATATTAGAGCCAACAGCAATGAGCAAGTTGACCAAGACATAAAATATCAAATAAAAGATGAAATTGTGGACTATTTGACCCCAATTATTTCCACTTGCACAACAAAAAGTGAGTTTGAAAGCAAATTAAATCAAAATTTATTGCAAATTACACGAATAGCAAACAAAATTCTTGCACACAATAACCTTGATTACGAAAGTACGGCTCAAATTACAAATGAATTTTTCCCAGTGCGAACATATGGCAATTTGACTTTGGATAGCGGATATTATGATGCTTTGATTGTAAATCTTGGGACGGGAAAGGGGGACAATTGGTGGTGTGTGGTTTATCCACCGCTTTGCTTTGTTGGTGAAAATACAAGCTATTCCTACAAGAGCCGACTTTTGGAAGTTATAAAAAAGTTTTTTGGAGGATAAATGAAAAGGTATTTAATTGTTTTGTGTATGTGTTTGATGCTTATTGTTGGGGTGTCGTTTGCTGTTACAACCTATCTTTTGCCACAAATTACACCTATTGCTCTTTTCACTGCTACTAAGTCTGAAAACAAGGCAATTCAACAAAAATTGAAAAATCTTGGCTATTACAAAGGAAATATAGACGGAATTATTGGTTCACAAAGTTTAAAGGCTATAAAGAAATTTCAAAAAGATTATGGCTTGACTGTGGACGGCATTGTGGGGAAAAACACCGCAAAAGCACTTGGGATAACCTTGTCTACAACATCAAGCAATCAATCGTCTAGCGACCTTTATTTGCTTGCAAAATGCGTATATGCCGAAGCACGTGGCGAGCCATATGAAGGAAAAGTTGCCGTTGCTGCTGTTATATTAAATAGGGTGAAAAGTTCGGAATTTCCAAATACAATAGCAGGGGTTATTTATCAACCATATGCATTTACAGCGGTTACAGATGGGCAAATAAATTTGGAGCCAGACAAGTCAGCATACAATGCCGCCCGTGATGCTATGAATGGTTGGGACCCAACTTATGGCTGTTTATTTTACTATAATCCCGCAAAAACTACAAGCAAGTGGATTTATTCAAGGCAAGTTGTAACAACAATTGGCGACCACGTTTTTGCGCTATAAAAGGAGTTTAAAATGAAAAAAGCATTTATAATAACAGTTTCTATTTTAAGTTTAGTGATTGTTGGATTGATAGTTGCTTTGTCGCTAACAACAACAAATTTAACATCAACATCTGCAAGTTTGGAAAGTCTTTATCAAAGGAATTTTTATGATTTGGTTGCAAATGTCAACAATATGGAAGTGGAAGTTAGCAAACTTATGGTGTCCAACGATTCCACAAGTCAACAAAAGATTTTGAGTAATTTAAAACAACAATCAAGCAATGCGGAAGGAAGCCTTAGTTATCTGCCTGTTTCAAGTGATGTTTTGCTTGAAACAACTCAATTTATGAACAAACTAAATGGTTATTGTTCTTCTTTAATCACATATAAAGACGGAAAAATTGATGATGAAGATTATATCACCTTGTCGCAAATTATGAAAAGTATAGCAAGTATTAAACAAGAATTAAATTCTGTTATGGATAAAATTATGGCAGGTTATCGCATTTCGGACAATCTTGGCGGACAAGGGGTAGAAGACGATGATTTTAGCACCAATTTTTCTACAATTTCAAGTGATACAATTGCCTATCCAAGTTTGATATATGACGGACCTTTTTCGGATAGCGTTATAAATAAAACAATAAAAGGGCTTGTTGGCGAAAATATTTCTCAAGAAGAAGCAACTACAAAATTGAAAGCAATTTATGGGGATAATATAGAAATTTTATCTCAAAAGGAAACAAATGGAAGATTTGAAACCTACGACTATCAATTAAAAAAGGATAACAAAACATATTTTGTGCAAATTACAAAAAAAGGTGGTTTTTTGCTTACAATTAGCGCAAATGTGGAAGAATCTGCTCAAACGGACGAGCAATCAACAACAGGGCAAGATAGTGGCGAAAAATCAAGCACAACGGTGGACGAAAGCATTAAAATAAGTCAAATTGATGCAAAAACTTCATCAAATGACAAGGCAATTAGCCTAGCGACAACTTTTGCTAAAAATATTGGATTGAATGATATGGAATGTGTTTGGTCGGCAAGTTCCAACAAGACGGCATATATCAATCTTGCACCTGTGGTTGAAGATATTATTATGTATCCAGACCTTATCAAAGTTAAAGTTGATTTGAGTGATGATACAATTGTTGGGTGGGAAGCATCAAGTTATGCATACAATCACGTTGAGAGAGAAGACCTAGTTGCAACTCTTAGCAAAACTGATGCAAAGAGCAAAGTGAGTAGCAACCTTATCGTTGACGACCAAAAATTGTGTGTTATTCCACTAGATTTTGTTGGCGAAACGTTGGCTTATGAGTTTTCAGGCAATTATGAAGGATACAAATACTATCTTTATATTGACGCTTATACGGGCGACCAAGTGAGAGTTTTGAGAGT
>CAZLYY010000014.1:0-16491 GCA_964563895.1 uncultured Christensenella sp.
ATAAAAAAGTTGAAAAATTTGATATGTTTTGCTAAAATTTTGGTATGAAAATAGGAAACATTCAATTTGAAAGCAATATTTTTTTAGCACCTATGGCGGGTGTAACCGATGTGAGTTTTAGAAAACTTTGCAAGTTTTTTGGCGCGGGACTTACTAGCACCGAAATGATAAGTGTAAAGGGCTTGTTTTATGGCTCAAAAAAAACTTTGGAAATGCTCACGACCTTTGACAACGAAAGTCCCAAATGTGTTCAACTTTTTGGGCACGAACCAAAAATTTTTGAAGCGGTTATCAAAAGTGGTGTTTTGGATAAGTTTGATATTTTGGATATCAATATGGGGTGCCCAGCACCAAAAATTGTGAAAAATGGCGAAGGGAGTGCTTTGCTTAAAAATTTTGAATTGGCGGAAGAGATTATATCCACTTGTGTAAAGACTTTCAAAAAGCCTGTGAGTGTAAAATTTAGAAAAGGGTACAATAGCCACGACAACATAGCAAAGGAATTTGCAAAAATGTGCGAAAGGGCAGGTGCAACTTTTATCACTTATCACCCACGAACAAAGGAGCAAGGATATAGCGGAAGTGTTGACTTTGAAGACCTAAGGGAAGTTGTAAATGCCGTAAATATTCCTGTGATTGCAAGCGGGGATATTGTGGATAAAGAGACCTTTGACAAAGCAATGGAAACGGGTGTCGCTGGGGTTATGATTGGGCGAAAGGCGGTTGGTTGCCCCGAAATTTTTAGCATTTTGCAAAACAAAAATGTAACAAAAAGCAAAAAAGAAATTGCAAAAATGCACCTTGAAATTTTGCGAGAATATTACAACGACAAGGACATTACAAACATTTTCAAACGACACGCATTGAGTTATACATTAGGTGAAGTTGGCGGTGTTGAAAAACGCAAAAAAATTGCCATAGCAAAAAACATTGAAGAAATTGAAAGAGAGTTGTTTTCTTAAAAAATATTAAATAATTTTATCAATTTATGCCTTTTTGCAAACATTTTGCATACTATGGTGTAATGATTGAGATTAATAAAAACAACAAAAAAATATTTATCACCCCTTTTTGCGAAAAAACTTTGACAATAGATTTTTTGCAATTTTTGGATAAAATTTTAACAAAGCAACCATTTGAAATAAAAACAATTTTTAATAAAAACTATAAAGGCATATTTATAGTTTGTTTTTATCTTTTGGTGGGCAATGGTAGGGAATGCAATGCAATTTGTTTTCAAAACAAAAAAGTTTCAATTTTTGGCGAAAGTTTTATAAAAAAAGATATGGACATTGTTTTTAATAAGAAAAAATTTAAAATTTTTGTTGGCAAAGATTTTTGTCGCAATTGCAACTTTGTACAAAATGCAATTTTTTTGTGCGATTTTATGCGAGATGAAAACGACCAAAATGTTTATAATTTTAACGACAAAACAAGAATTTTTGTCTATAAAAACGAAGACAATTTTATTATGTAAAAAATTGAAATCTAAATTTTTTATAACTAAAATTATGCTTTTTTGATTATTTTTTTAGAAAAACAACAAATATTGGTAAAAAAACATAAAAAACATATCAATTTTATGTACAAAATTTTATGAAATTGATAAAATATACAAGTAGTATGTCTACAAAATTTAACTGTGGAGATAAATATGAAAAGAACGATAAAAGATTTAGATGTCCAAAATAAAAAAGTCCTTTTAAGACTTGATTTTAATGTCCCTATGAACAAACAAACGGGGGAAATAAATGACGTAACTCGCATTATGGAAAGCCTTGCAACAATCAATTATCTTTGCGACAAGGGTGCAAAGTTGATTATTTGTTCTCATCTTGGCAGACCAGACGGAAAGGTCGACAAAAAATTTTCTTTAAAACCTGTTGCGGACAAGTTGGCTTCACTTGTCAAAAACAAGGTGATTTTTGCAACTGACACAATAGGAGATGACGCCAAGGAAAAAATTGCAAATATGGAAGCGGGCGATATAGTTTTGCTAGAAAATTTGCGTTTTGACAAACGAGAAGAAGAAAATGACGAAGAGTTTTGCAAGGAACTTGCTAGTTTGGCGGATATCTATGTCAACGATGCTTTTGGGACTGCTCATAGAAAACACGCTTCCACTTATGGTGTCGCAAAATTGCTTCCAAATGCGGTTGGCTTTTTGATAAATAAGGAATTGAAAGTAATGTCAAAAATTTTATCCAATCCAACTAGACCACTTGTTGCTGTTTTAGGTGGGGCAAAAATAAAGGATAAAATTCCTGTTATTGAAAATCTTCTTGACAAGGCAGACACAATTTTGGTTGGTGGCGGAATGGCATATACTTTTGTTAAGGCAAATGGTGGAAAGGTTGGGACTTCTATTGTCGATGATGTTGAATTGTGCAAAAAATTCCTTGAAAAATCTCAACATAGTCGTGCAAAAATAGTTCTTCCTATTGACAACATTTGCAATACAAGTTTAGATTCTACTGAAAAGCCAAAGAAATTTTTGTCTTCGGAAATTGCCGACAATTATATGGGGCTTGACATTGGGCCAAAGACAATAAAATTGTTCAAAAAATATATCAAGAAAGCGGGCACTGTTGTTTGGAATGGACCTATGGGCGTTTTTGAAAACCCAATGTACGAAAAGGGGACAAGAAAAATTGCAAAATATGTTGCACGTACTCACGCTTTTAGTTTTGTTGGTGGTGGGGATAGTGCTGCCGCAGTTGTCAAAGCCGGTTATAGCAAATGTATTGACCACCTTTCAACAGGTGGCGGTGCTAGTTTGATGTTGCTTGAAGGAAAAACTCTTCCAGGGATAGACGTTATTGATGATGTGGAAACAAAATAAAGAAATTAAAAGGGAAAAATGAAGAAAAAATTGACAGCACTCATAATTTTGGACGGTTATGGCAAGCCAAAAAATTATGAAAAAAGTGGAATAATAAAGGAAAATACGACCAATTTTCGTGCCTTTCAAAATAGATTTCCTCATACGTACATTCGTGCGAGTGAAGAATATGTCGGGCTTCCAAAAGGACAGGCAGGTACAAGTGAAGTCGGGCATATGACTTTGGGCAGTGGACGAGTCAGTTATCAAATGCTTGTGAGAATTGACAAAGATATCAAGTCTGGTGAATTTTTTAAAAACAAAGAATTGTTAAAGACCATTGAATATTGCAAAAAGAACAACAAGGCGTTGCACCTTGTAGGGTTACCAAGTGATGGCGGAATACATTCCCATATAAATCATTTGTTGGCACTCATTGATTTGTGCAAGAACAACAATTTTTACAACGTTTTTATCCATTTTGTTGGTGATGGGCGAGATACTCACCCAAAGAGCATAATAAAATATTTGGAGCAAGTTGACCGCTATACAAAACGCAAAAAATGTGGCAAAATTGTCTCAATTATAGGTAGATTTTATGCTTTTGACAGGGATAAAAATTATGATAGGAACAAACTTGCATACAACCTTTGGGTTTTGGGCGAAGGTGAAAAATTTGTTGATTATCACAAGGCTGTGGAAGTTGCCTACAAAAATGGCGAAACGGACGAGTTTATCAAACCTATTTGCTTGACGGATAAAGACGGACTTCCTTTGGGAGTTATAAAAAAAGGCGATGCCGTTATTTCCTACAATTTTAGGACGGATAGGGAAAGACAACTTGCCTATGTTATGGCGGAAGAAAACGATTTGGACTTTGTAAAAAATCTCAATTTGTATTTTGTTACTATGACGGAATATGACGAAAAATTTAAAAAAGTTCATATAGTTTACAAACAAGAAAAAATGAAAAATATTTTGTCGGAAGTCATAAGCAAAAACGGGTTAAAGCAAGTGAAAATTGCCGAAACGGAAAAATATGCCCATTTGACGTTCTTTTTCAATGACGGCAAGCAAGATTGTTTTGATGGCGAAGATAGAATTTTGATAAATAGCGAAAAAATGCAAAGTTATGCTAGTTTCCCACAAATGTCGGCTGAAAAAATTGCGGACAAGGCACTTGAATGTGTAGATAAATATGACTTTATTGCAATAAATTTTGCAAATTGTGATATGGTGGGGCATAGTGGAGATAAAGAAGCAACAAGAAAGGCCGTAAAAGTGGTTGACGAACAAATGAAAAGAGTGGTAGATGCTATTTTGTCAAGGGGTGGACAAGGGATTGTTACTGCTGACCATGGCAATGCGGATATAATGCAAAATGCGGACGGTTCACCAAACACTGCACATACAACAAGTGTTGTTCCATTGTTCGTTTTTGGTGTTGACAAAGATTTAAAACTTAGAAAAGACGGCTCATTGTCCGATGTCGCACCGACATTGCTTGATATGATGGGGATAAAAGTTCCAAAAGAGATGACCGGCAGGAATTTGTTCTTAAAATAATCAATCTCATTTTAAATAGATTATTAAATTTTGATATAAATAATTTTCAATTAAAAAATTAAAGGAGAAAAAATGCAAAAAAAATATGTTATAGCAAATTTCAAAATGAACAAAGTTGATAGTGAAGTTAAGGAGTATGTTTCACAACTTTTGCCAAAGATAGAAGACGCAACTTCACAAGTCGTTTTGGCTGTGCCTAGTGTGTCAATCAAAACAGCGGTAAAAGGTTTGAAGGACAGTCCTATAATTGTTGCTTCTCAAAATATCAACGAAAACAATTTTGGTGCTTTTACAGGTGAAATCAATGCGGATATGGTGGCAAAAGTCGGGGCAGAGGCAGTTATTGTTGGACATAGTGAGAGAAGGGCTTTGTTTAAGGAAACAGATGCTATTATCAACAAAAAGATACAAGGGGCTCTAAAAGCAGGTCTTATGTGTGTATTTTGTTTTGGCGAAATGGCTTATGACAAGAAAAACAATTTGACAGAAACGGCTCTTACCAATCAAATAACAGGTGCTTTAAACAACATTTATGGCAACGAACTCAATCACATTATTTTTGCCTACGAACCAATTTGGGCTATAGGCACAGGTGTTGTCGCAACAAATGCGGAGATAGAAAAGACAATCAAATTGATAAGACAAGTCATCACCAATTTGTATGATGAAAAAGTTGCAAACAATGCTTCAATTGTCTATGGCGGAAGTGTCAACGAAAACAACGTAAAGGATATTGCAAAAATATCAAATCTAAATGGTGTTTTGGTTGGTGGGGCATCTTTGAATAGTGAAAAATTTGCAACAATAGTCAATGCTTTTGGTAAAAAAGCAACAAAAAAATAATGTTTTTTATATGTTAATGCCTATAAAAAAGCAATAATTTGCAAATATAGAAAAATTGGGTCTTGAAATTAATTTTAAATTGTATTACAATATTGGTGGTAAAGGAAAATAAGAAATGGAAATTTTGCTTTCGATATTAAGTTATATTAGGACAAACTTTTTTTGCAATCCAAGACAATCACTTATTTCAATTTGTGTTATAGTAGGGTTTATATATTTTAGAAAAATGATGAAATACGACAATTCAAACCCCGCTATATCCGTCAAGTACATTGCTTGTACGGTGTTGTCTTTTTCGGTGTTAATGCTTGTTTATTAAAATATACTTAAATTGATTTGATTTTTAACAAAGTTTATGTTAAAATCACCCATAGTTTGAATTATTTAGGAGTAGAAATGTTTAATTTTTTGTGTGAAACAACTGAAGAAATCATTAGACCAGATTGGGTTGTAAATTCTTTTCCAGTTATAAAGTTTATTTTGGTGTGCCTTATTGCTTTGTGTTCTTTGGTGTTGATTGTTCTTGTCCTTATGCAAGAGAGCGAAGGCGGAGAAACAACAAATTCTATCACAGGTATAAAGGATACGTATTATTCCAAAAACAAAGGGCTTAGCAAAGATGCAAGACTTAAAAAATGGACAACAATTTTGTCTATTGCCATTGCTTGTATGGTTGTTTGCTATGTTATTTTGGCAAAAATTTTCTCTGGTAATATTTGGGGTTAATCAAATTTACAAGGCCACTTTTTAGTGGTCTTTTTTATGTCTTTTTGAAGTTTTTATATTTTGTTTTTATGTACATAAACATAAATAATATTAAATTGATTTTTGTTTAAACTTGTTTAAAATTTACAAAACAAAGATTTTTGTCAAAAGTTGTATTATTTTGTTAAGTGTTTTGTGTTTAATCAAAAGTTTATTTTCATATTTTGTATGATATAAGTCATATAAAATTATATATGAAAATTTTTGGTTTTAATGTAAAAAATGAAAAAAGATTTGTACATTTTACTTGCAATATTATTTTGTCCTGCCTTGTTTTGACAATTGTTTTTTTATCATTTTTTTCGCCATTTGAGAGCGAAACCTATGTTGTGTCATCACCTGCATATTATTATGGAGAAAAGGATAGCAACAAAGTTAGTCTTATGATAAATGTTTATTGGGGGACGGAATATCTTGATAGTATGCTTGAAACCTTTGAAAAATATGATGTCAAAACAACCTTTTTTATAGGCGGATATTGGGCGGGTAAAAACAACGAAATGTTAAAGAAAATTAGTGATAAGGGGCACGAAATTGCCAATCACGGCTATTTTCATAAGGACCATAAAAAGTTGAATGAAGAGCAAAATAGAAATGAAATTGTGATGACGCAACAACTTATTGAGAGTATTATTGGCAAAAGAACCAACCTTTTTGCACCGCCATCTGGAAGTTTTGACAATCTTACACTCAAAGTTGCGGAAAGTTTGGGCTATAAAACAATTATGTGGTCGCTTGACACAATAGATTGGAGAGACAAAGATACAAAATTGATTTTTAAAAGGGCAACCGAAAAAACAAAAAGTGGCGACCTTATTTTAATGCACCCAACAAAAAACACCGCTGAAGCATTGGACGATATATTAAAGACTTTGAAAGAGAAAAATCTTTGTGTAACGACTGTTAGCAATGTGTGTGGCTTTTGACAGTGGGTAGCAAAACAACAAAATTTTGTTTTCCTACAACAAATTTAAAAAATTGTAATATTTTTGTATTTAAAATTGCTTTTAGTTTTTTGCCTTAAAGGTTATAATATATCTTTAGTAAGGGGGCAATATGAACCAAGAAGTTTATACATTCAAAAGCGGACTTAGACTTGTTTATCAACAAGTGGAATCAACAAGGCCTACAAGTATAAGGATTTGTGCTTTGGTAGGGAGTAAAGACGAGAGTGCGGAAGAAAATGGCATTTCTCACTTTATTGAGCATATGGTTTTCAAAGGTTCAAAAAAACGCGACTCAAAACAAGTTAGTATAGATTTTGAATGTGTTGGGGCACATTTTAATGCTTTTACTTCAACCAATAAAACTTGTTTTTATGCCAAGGGGTTGAATGAAAAGTTTGAAGATACCCTTGAAATTTTGAGTGATATTGTTTTTAACCCACTTTTCAAACAAGAAGAAATTGACAAGGAACGCAATGTTATTTATGAAGAAATAGATATGTACAAGGACAAGCCAAGTGCAATCGTTTCTAGGGAATTTGACAAGTTATTTTATGGGGATACTTCCATTGGGCGAGAAGTCATTGGTACAAAGGAAACATTATCAAAAATAAATAGAAAAGAAATCGTTGAATATTACACTAAAAATTATGTTGCAAAAAACATAATTGTGTCTGTTGTGTGCGGACTTGATTTTAAAGATGTAAAAAAGATGGTCAAAAAATATATTGACTGCTATTTTAAAGGGGAAAGTGTTCCTGACCCTATTATAAAATCAAATATTATTATTCCAGAAAAGAAATTTACCGCAATAAAAAAAGATGTTAAGCAAGCCAAAGTCCTTTTTGGTTTTCCTTGTTGCAATTTTTTTAGTAGAGATAAAGTCGCGACAATTTTACTTTCTTTTATTTTTGGTGGCGGAATGTCGTCTAGACTTTTTACAAAGATAAGGGAAGATGAAGGCCTTGTGTATTCAATATGTGCCGAAGCGGAATGTTGTACTTATGGCGGTTGTTTTGTCATTTCCTTTGGTGCAAACGAAAGCAACACCAAAAAGACAATAAAATATATAAAAGAAGAAATTATGAAATTAAAAGAAAATGGTGTTACTCAAGAAGAACTTGACAGGGCAAAAGTTTTTTCAAAATCTTCTTTGTTGTCTGGCTTGGAAAAAACAAGTTCTCTTTCTATGAAAAACTTTGATAATATTGCTTTTGATGGGGAATTTATTTCTGTTGAAAGAAGAATTGAAGAGATAGAGCAAGTTACTCTTGAAAAAATAAACGAAATAATAAATAGTGTCTTTAATTTTTCAAATATGTGTGGAAGTGTGATAAGCAGTTCTCTTGACGAAACAATTTTTGATGATTTTTTGTAATAAATTAGTTTTAAAATATTATGTTTTTAGTAAAAAATTTTTACTAATAAAATTTAAAGAAGTAAAAACCTTTTTGTTTGATGTTTAAATTGTGTTAAAATAACTAGGGGGAGCAAAATTGAACTATCAAGAAGAAAATAAAAAGAAAATAAGCGAGAGTACAAAGCGTCATATAGGGATTACAATGATTTGTGTAAGTCTTGTTCTTTTTGTTTGTAGTACATTCAACTTTTTATATGGTGTAAAAGCCTTTTTGCTTGGCGTATTTGGCATTATGCTTTATGCTTTGCTTCTTTTTTGCTTTCTTTTTGGAGTCGCCCTTGCTAGTGGCAAACAATTTGTTTATTCGGCAAAATATTTATTGTATTTAGGGCTTGCATTCTTCTTTTTTATGTGTGTTTTACACATTATTTTCACAGGTTTTTCCGAACAAAATTTTTCATATAGCAGTTATCTTCAAATGTGTTTCTCATCTCTTTGGACTCCGGGCGGAGTGTTTATTGGTGTGTTTACCTATCCACTTATGAGTTTGTTGCACAACATTGCGGGGATAGTTATATATTCAATTTGTCTTGTTATATCAATTTACTTTATCATTTCATATCTAGACAATTACAACGAAAAGAAAAAGGAAGAAGTTGAAATCAGACCTAAATATGAAACTTTTCATTTTGAAAGTCAAGAAATAGAACCTTTTAAGGAAGAAGAAAAACCTAAAAAGGAAACAATTGAGCAACCTATAGAAGAAAAGCAAGAAGAAGTTATAATAAAAGATGAAGAGTCCCAAAGACAAGATAGAGCAAAGGAACTTTTGGGCTTAAAAAAGATAGAAGAAGACCCTAAAGAACAAGAAGAAAAAATCATTTTGACCGAAAAGAAGCCCCAAAATGCAATATTTTCGTGGCAAAATAGAAGTTTTCAAGAAGATAGACCACAAAAATTTGTGGCTAGCGAAAGTGCTTCCGTTAAACAAACAGAAGACCCTGTCGTAAAGGAAAATATAAAATATCTTTCAACTATTCACGATATGAACAATGTCAATGACAATCCTATCATCAATGCGGAAGACTATGAAGACTACAAAGAAAAAATGAAGGCTTTCAACGACAAACAAAACGTTATGTTGCATCGTGATCAAATGGAAGAAAAAAATATCTCAAATTATCAATCGGCATTTGATTACAACAATAACAAAGATGACAATTTTATCAAAGAAACAAAATATGACGAGTTTTCGCGAGATGATTCGTTTAGTCCACTTAATCCACGCAATTTTTCGGCAAATTTTGACAATTCGTTTGAAATTGAACCACAAAAAAATTTTGATAGTGAAGAAATTGATGATGTTTTGGACGAAGAAGACCTTGATAGTATTCAAGGGGAAGATTTTGACAAAAAGTTTAGTCCACTCAATCCTGTCAACTTTTCTTCATATACTCCAGAAAACAATGCTTACGAAAAAAGAGAGCCAGTGATAAACACACCAAACACTGCCCCTAGTCAAAAATTTATGGACAACGATTACAAGGTTGCAAATTCAAGCAATGTTGAAGATAGTTTGGGGCATAGTTTCAATTTGAATATAATAAATGGTTCTTCTCAACAAGAAAAAAAGGAAGTCGCCCCAGATTTTACCTATCCAAATGGTTATGTTAGACCACCTGTTGATTTGTTAAAAACTTATGTGAATGACACTGCGGAAGATATGGAAAAACAACAACAAAACATTGAAATTTTGGAAAATGTTTTGAGTGAGTTTAAGATTCCTGCCAAAGTTGAAGCCGTTCGTCGTGGCGCTGCCGTTACAAGATACGAACTTCATATGCCTGTTGGTATCCCTGTTAGAAAAATTCACGCACATTCGTCTGATATTGCTCTTGCTCTCGCTGCCAAAAGTGATATAAGAATAGAAACACCAATCAAAGGAAAAAGTGCTGTAGGTATAGAAGTTCCAAACGATGTTGTAGATACCGTTGGTATGAAAGATATCATTGAGTCCCCTCGTTTTACCGATTCAAAAGCCCCATTAACTTTTGCTTTAGGGAAAGACGTGGACGGCAATGTTTATTGTTGCAATCTTGACAAAATGCCACACTTGCTTGTTGCTGGTAGTACTGGTAGTGGTAAGTCTGTGTGCCTAAATGCTCTTATATTGTCCCTTATGTTTAGGACAAGTCCTGAAGATTTGCGTCTTATTTTGGTTGACCCAAAGAGAGTGGAGTTTAGTATATACAACGACCTTCCACACCTTCTTATGCCAAAGGCAATAACTGAACCAAAGAAAGCCTTGAATGCTTTTGATTGGTTGATAGATGAGATGGAAAGACGTTTTGGAATTTTTCAAGAATGTTTTGTCAAAAACCTTGCCGAATACAACTCTCAACCAGAAGTTTTGCAAGGAAAAATGCCAAAATTGCCTTGTCTTGTTCTTATTGTTGACGAACTTGCCGATTTGGTTGTTACAACCAACAAAAAGGAACTTGAAGAAAGAATTATTCGTTTAACTCAAAAAGCAAGGGCTGCCGGTATTCACCTTATTTTAGCAACACAAAGACCAAGCGTTGATATCATAACGGGTAGTATCAAGATAAATCTTCCATCAAGAATTGCTTTTGCTGTTACAAATTTCGTTGATTCAAAGACAATTTTGGATCAAGGCGGAGCGGAAAAACTTTTGGGCAGGGGGGATATGTTGTACAAATCTCGTGATGGCGAACCTGTGCGTGTACAAGGTTGTTTTGTTGACACACCAGAAGTTAAAGCGGTTGTTGATTTTATAAGGGAAAACAACCCTTGTCATTATGACCCAAATATAGAAAAGGCTATAAACAAGGAAGAAAAAGACGAAGGCGGTGGCGGTTACACAAGTGGTGGCAGTATGCCTGCTGTGGATAGCCTTATGCCTGATGCTTTAAAACTTGTTATAGAAAATGGACAAGCGTCAATTTCACTTTTGCAAAGAAGGTTTGCAATAGGATATCAACGTTCGGCAAAAATTATTGACCAAATGGAAATGGCAGGCTTTATATCTTCTAGTGATGGTAGCAAGCCAAGAACTGTCTATATTACTATGCAAGATTACAACAAAATTTATGGAGATAACTAATTTTTATGATAAACAAAAAGATAAAAATAGGTTTTATTTGTCTTGGTTGCGACAAAAACAGGGTAGATTTGGAGAATGTGATTTCGCTTCTTCCAAAGGATAATTTTGAGACTGTGGGGGACGAAAAACAAGCAGAAATAATCTTGATAAACACTTGTGCATTTTTAAAGACCGCAAGAGATGAAGCAAAGTCTATTATTCAAGAAATGAGTGATTTAAAGAAAACCGCAAGTTTGAAAAAACTTGTCGTTATGGGCTGCCTTCCACAACTTGAAAAGGAAAAAGTTTTGAAAGATTTTCCTATGGTAGACGCAATATTAGTCCCAGACGACTATAGCAATGCAAAACAAATTATTTGCAAGTTGATGGGAGTAAAGGAAACAAAAAAGACGGAAGAAAATAGTGGTAGAATGCTCACCACACCCCTTCACTATGCCTATCTCAAGATTGCCGATGGTTGCAACAATAGATGTGCTTTTTGCAAAATCCCATTTATAAAAGGTAAATATAAATCTCGCAAAATTGATGAACTTGTAAACGAAACAAAAGCCTTGTGCGAAAAAGGTGTGAGAGAAATTATTCTTGTTGCACAAGATGTTACAAATTTTGGGTTTGATACAGGGGAAAATTTGGTTGATTTGCTAAAAGAATTGTCAAAAATCAAAAAACTTGTGTGGATAAGACTTTTATATTGTTATCCAGATTTGGTGGACGATAGATTGATTGATGAGATAAAAAACAACCCTAAAATTGTCCATTATATTGATATGCCTTTGCAACACGCAAGCGACAATGTCTTGACACAAATGTGTAGAAAAAGTCGCAAAAAGGACATTGAAGAACTTATCCAAAAACTAAGACACAATATTCCTGATATAAAAATTAGGTCAACTTTTATGGTTGGTTTCCCAGGCGAAACAGACAAAGATTTCAAAGAACTTTGCAAATTTTTAAAGACATATAAACTTGACAATGTCGGCTTTTTCAAATATTCCAGGGAAGAAGATACAAAGGCATATGATATGGAGCAGGTCCCAGAGAATATAAAGGACGAACGACTTGACGAGATTCAAAAATTGCAAGAAAAGGTTGCAACTGCAAACAATAAAAAGTTGAAAGGGAAGACCTTTAAAGTCGTAGTAGACAAAGTTTACAAAGATGGAATTTTTGAAGCAAGACCATATTTCAGCGCCCCAGATGTTGACTTTTTGATATATTTTTCATCATATAGAAAGTTAAACCCGGGTTGCTTTGTTGATGTAACCATACAAGATTTCAAGGACGGCATATTTATTGCTCAAAATGGGAAAAACAGTACATATTAGTTTACTTTTGCATTTATTTTGTTTATACTACAAGGTGTAAGTGTTGATTGATTTTTTTAAAAATAAGTCCAATATTTTTTAGTTTCACAATAAAAAAGTTTAAAAATACAATAAATATAAACTTTAATAAAAGGAAAAATAAAATGAATTTACCAAATAAAATAACATTAGCAAGAATAATTTTGATACCATTTATCATCTTTTTCTACCTATCAGAGAGTTTTTTGTATGGTGGGAAAATGATAGCCACAGGTTTGTTTTTTGTAGGCATTGCAACCGATTTTCTTGACGGATATTTGGCAAGAAAAAGGGGAGAAACAACTGTGCTTGGCACATTCCTTGATTCCATTGCGGACAAGATGTTTGTGATATCAAGTCTTCTTCTTGTTGTCGCAGATGGCACAATATTGCAACCTTTTGGGGTTATTTTTGCGGTTATTATCATTGCAAGGGAACTTATGGTCAGTGCCATTCGCCAATTGGGTGCAAGCAAAAATGTCATCATTTCTGCCGACTATTTTGGCAAAGTTAAGGCAACTTTTCAATTTGTTTCATTGTTCCTTTTTATGCTTTATAGTTTCTTAAATCAAAGAGAATTTTTCTCCGCCGACATTTTAAATATAATGTATTGGGTTTGTTTTGTAGGGCTTGCCATTACAACAATTTTGACAATTTTGTCAGGTTGCAACTATTTGATAAAAAATAGACAACTTTTCAAAGAAACACAAGTTAAGGTGGAAAAATCTCAACCAGCAAAAGAAGATGCTTCCACTGTGAGTGAAGAGAAGAAAACAGAAGAGCCAACAGAACAAGCAAAGTTGGAAACAAAAACAAGCAAACGTACAAATAAAAATGGGCAAAAATAATTAAAAACAAAATTTATAAAAATAGGCATATTTGGGCCTATTTTTTGTAGGTAGGAGAAGTATGACGACATCAATAATTGTTGTTTCTAGTAGTGAAATTGTCTCAAATGTAAAAGAAAACAATTTGAGCAATATTTGTTCGTCTTTATACAAAAACAAGCAAGATGTAAAATTTGTTGAAACTGTCAAACCAGAAGCAAGTGTTGTAAAATCTGCACTAGATAGAGCGCTTGAATTGAGTGATGCCGTTGTTGTCGTAACGGAAAACGAATGGGACAAGTTTTATATGGTCAAGCACCTTTTAGCCGACAAATTTGGGGCAAAAATAGAAGTGAGTGAATATGCAAAAAAGTATATTGATGACTATGCTAGGACAAAAAACATTCCTTTGCAAAGGGAAGACAACAGTCTTGCTCAAATGCCAAGCAATGCAAGAACAATAAAAAATCCTTTTAGTGCCTATCAAGGTTGTTTGATAGAAGAAAACAACAAATTGGTTTTTCTTTTGCCCCTTGAAAGTGATGAATTGTATCACATTTTTTTCTCGTCCGTTTTGCCTTATATTTTGTCAAAAGGCAAGCAAAAGGGTAAAACGTATATCTTGAGAACTTTTGGCATCAAGCAACAAGAACTTCAAACACTTTTAAGGGAAGAAATAAAAAACAAATATGAAATTGAAGTTATTTGTGCGGAAAAATTTTTGCGTGGGGAAGTTGTCGTTAATATAAATGAAGGGACAAGAAGTGATGCGCAAAAGAATATTATTTCAAAAATTTACACCAAACTTTTACCTTATTTTTATAGCGAAAAGGACGAAAGTTTGGAAGAGTTTATTATAGAACTTTTATCTGTTAGAAATCTCACAATTTCCTTTGGCGAAGATTTTACAAGGGGAGCAATGAGTTTTTCTTTGGGGCAAGTTCAAAATAGCGACAAAATTTTCAAAGAAAGTTATATTGTAATTTCCAACGAGTCAAAAACCAAATTGCTTGGCGTGGACAAAGATTGCTACAACAAAAGCAAAATTGATTATGGCGAGATTGCCTACGAAATGGCACTTGGTACACTTGAAAATTCGGGCGCCGATGTCGTGGCAACAAGTTGTGGTGATTTGGAAAAGGGCTTGCTTTATTTTGCCATAGGGAATAGTGAAGGCATACATATTTTTAGCGAGAATATTCAAGGCTCAATCCCAGAAAAAATCAATCTTGCCACTGGCAAAATTTTGTTTCAATTGATAAAGAAACTTAAACAAGACGACTTTAATATAGGTAGGGAGTTTATATAGTTAAAACTACTTGCAAGAGTCCCTTAAATATATAATTTAATCTTTATTTAATTTAACTTTTATTATTTTTTTTAATATTAAAAGAATTAAAATGTATTTTTTTGATTTTGCAAAGAAAATTGCAAATAAGATTTGCTTGCATTTGTACAACCATATAAAAATTTATTTTAGCCAAATTTTTTTAAAACCTAGAACAAAAGGGAACAATGTATTATATTTTACATTGTCCTTATTTTTTATTTTGCTTGCTTCAAAGGGGTTGGCTTTTATTTATAATTTTAGCAAAAAAAAAGGACTTTGCTTTTTGCATCGCCCCTATTTAATTTCAAAAGTATTTTAACTTGTTATGCTTTAACATTTTCTTCTTCAACAACATTTATCAAAGGTTTTTTCCTTTTGTTCAAAAGATATTGTGTTACAACACAACCAACCCCGCCAGCAAAACCAATCAACATAAAAACTATGTACAAAATCTTTGCTGTTTTAGCACTTTGACAATTATAATGCATTTCTATAATCGAACCATCGGTATTTGTAGTACTTACAACAATTTCGTAAGCATTGATTTTGCCAACTTTTTCCCAAGTCCCATCACTAACATTTTCCCCATATAAAATTCCATCATCACTAATATGATAAGAACTTGTATTGGTATTAAATTCCGTTCCAACATATGCTTTTGCTGTTACAGTTTTTTCATCTTCAAATATAAATATTGCAGATATTTTATAGTCGCTACCAAAATCAGATAAACTATATTTATATTCCTTTCCAATTGAAACTTTGCTAGTATTCAAAACTATAAGCAAAATCATAAACAAAATTCCAATAGCAGTTGCAACACCTCCAATAATGTACAACAATGATTTTTTGAGTTTTTCAGTCATATTTTTTATCCTTTTAATATTTATTATTTATATTATACATAGTATCACTATGTATGTCAATAAAAAATATATTTACACTATGCATTTTTCTATTATACATAGTGTAACATATAGATATGGATAAAGAATTTTTAAGACATAGGGTATATCAAATAAGGAATTCCAAAGAGATTTCTGCGAGAAATTTAAGTTTGGAGTTGGGAATGAGTAGTGAATATATCAATCAATTAGAAAGTGGGAAATTGACCCCTTCCATTGACTTTTTAATAAATTTTTGCAACTATTTTGAAATTTCATTGAGTGATTTTTTTGATTGTGGCAACAAATATCCAACAAAAATAAAGCAAATTGTGGAATGTTTATCCAAATTAAATAATGACGAGTTCAATTTGGTTTGCAATCTTATTGAATTGCTGATAAAAAACAAAAAAAATTAAACAATGTTTCAATAAATTAACCTAACTTAAATAGAAAGCCATAAAAGATTAATACAATTTTTATATCGGTTTCAAACAATGTTGATTTAAGTTTTTTTAACAACATTACAATTTACATATGGCAAGTTTTTTGGCCAATAAAAGCAAGTGCAAAAACTTTTTTTAATTTTATTTTATATGATAATTTTAAAAATATTTTTATTAAATATCTTGTTTTGTGTCTATTTTTTCTAAAAGTGCAATATAATAATATATGAATGCAAAT
>CAZLYY010000015.1:0-16262 GCA_964563895.1 uncultured Christensenella sp.
GCTTTCAAGACTCTTGTGTATCCACCGCCTTGTCCCTTTTCTTTAATTCTTTCTGCATACTTTGGTGCATAAACATTAAAGATTTTTTCAATGAGTGGGTGATTGATGTCTTTTGTTCTTTCAACAAAACTTGTCTTAGACTCTTTTTCTTGTCTTTGTTCTTGTCTGTCAAAAAGTTTAGACATAATCATTCTGCGTGCTTTCAATTTTTTTGGTCCATCATTCAAAACTTCTCTTTTGACTTTGACGCCCTTGCTGTCTACACTTGTTTTGACAACCTTGACAGTATCTTCATAAGAATTGATAGCAAGTGTCAAAATTTTCTCTGTGTAACTTTGCAAAGCCTTAGCCTTTGCTGAAGTTGTAGTAACTTTTCCGTCCCAAAGTAAAGAACTTGCTTGATTGCGAAGCAAACTCATTCTTTCTTTTGTAGGTCTATTCAATTTAGCAACAGTAGCCATAATTTTCTCCTTTAAATGTTATTCTTCGTCGACTCTAAGCGACAATCCCATACTTTCTAGTTTGTTAATTACTTCTTCAAGAGATTTAAGTCCAAGGTTTCTAACCTTCAACATATCTTCTTTTGACTTTTTGGTCAAATCTTCGATAGTGTTTATGTTTGCTCTCTTCAAGCAGTTATAACTTCTAACTGACAAATCCATATCTTCAATTGACATTTCCATAACCTTTACAGGCTTGTCTTCTTCATGAGAAACCAAAATATCAACTTCATTCATATGCTCAACCATATCAACAAAAAGTTGCATATGATCTTCAACTATTTTTGAAGCAAGACTTACAACTTCTTTTGCACTCATTGTGCCGTTTGTTCTTACTTCCAAAGTCAATTTGTCATAATCAATAGATTGTCCAACACGAGTACTTTCAACTTGGTAATTGACAGCCTTTACAGGTGTAAAAATAGAATCTATAACAATAACACCTATTGGATAATCATCTTTTTTATTCTTTTGAGCGGTGTTGTAACCTCTCCCACGGCCAATAATAATCTCCATATCAATACTTGCACCATCGTCAAGTGTGCAAATTTTGAGTTCTGGATTTAATATTTCAACTTGGTCGTTTGTTTCAATGTCGCTAGCATAAACTGTGCAAGCACCTTTTTTGTGCAAATGCAAAGTTGTTGTAAAATCTTCGTCAAGGACAGTTGTCATAACAGCAAGTCCTTTGAAGTTTAAAACAATGTCAGTAACATCTTCTGCAACACCAGGAATACTTGTAAATTCGTGTTGTATGCCATCAATTTTGATAGCAGTGACAGCAGCACCTGGCATTGAACCTAAAAGAGTTCTTCTAAGGCAGTTTCCGATTGTTATACCAAAACCTTTTTCAAGTGGCTCAACAACAAAGGTTGCAAAAGCACCATTTTCCTTTTCTTCTATAGAAACTCTTGGTTTTTCTATTTGCATCATGTAAAAATCCCCCCTTACCTTGAATACAACTCAATAATCATATGTTCTTGAATATTAAGATCTATATCATCTCTTCTTGGCAATGCAAGTATTTTGCCAACCATTGTGCTTGTGTTGAATTCCAACCATTTTGGACAAACCAATTTAATTTCTCTAAGTTGAGCAAATTTTGGAAGATTCCTTTTGCTTTCCTTAATTGAAATTTCATCGCCAACTTTTACGATATATGATGGAATATTAACAACTTTTCCATTGACGCAAATATGTCCGTGATTGACTATTTGTCTGCTTTCGCTTCTGCTATCGCCAATGCCCATTCTATAAACGACATTGTCAAGTCTTCTTTCAAGCAAACTAAGCATATTTTCGCCCACAACACCTTTCATATGAGTTGCTTTTTCATAATATTCTCTAAATTGCTTTTCAAGTAAGCCATAGGCTCTTTTTACTTTTTGTTTTTCTCTAAGTTGCATTCCATAGTCTGTAACTTTCTTTCTTCCAAGTCCGTGTTGTCCAGGAACAACTGGTCTTTTTTCCATAGCACACTTTGGGGAAATACATCTATCGCCCTTTAAGAAAAGTTTACAACCTTCTCTTCTGCAAAGTCTGCAATCTGCATCTGTATATTTTGCCATGTTCTATTATTCTCCTTATTAAATTCTTCTCTTTTTAGGAGGACGGCAACCATTGTGTGGAATTGGCGAAACATCGCTAATTTTAGTAACATTAATCTCAGCAGTGCTAAGTGCCCTAATAGCGGCCTCTCTGCCATTGCCAGGTCCTTTTACATAGACTTCGACTGATTTTAGCCCATGTTCTTTTGCAACTTTTGCAGCAGTTTCAACTGCTTGTTGTGCTGCAAATGGAGTGCTTTTTCTTGCTCCTCTAAAACCAAGTGAACCTGCACTTGACCAAGAAAGAGTGTTTCCTGCAAGGTCGGTAAAAGTAACAAGTGTATTGTTAAAACTTGCTTGAATATGAACAGCGCCCTTGTCAACATTTTTTGTTTGTTTTTTCTTTCTAACAACTTTTTTTGTATTATTTGCCATTTCTATCCATTACCTCCTTATGCTTTTTTCTTCTTTGCGACAGTCCTTTTTGGACCTTTTCTTGTACGAGCATTTTGTTTTGTGCTTTGTCCTCTAACAGGCAAACCTTTTCTATGTCTAATGCCCCTATAACAACCAATTTCTGACAAACCTTTAATGTTTAAAGAAACTTCTCTTGTAAGGTCGCCTTCAACTGTAAGGTTCTTTTCAATGTAATTTCTCAAAACAGCAACTTGTTCTTCGCTAAGGTCTTTTACACGAATGTCAGGACTGATTTTTGTTTCTTTCAAAATTTTGTTGCTTGTAACTCTGCCAATACCTTTTATATAGGTAAGACCAATCTCAAGCCTTTTCTCGTTTGGTAAATCAACACCAGCAATACGAGCCATATTTATTCCTCCATAAATTTTAATTTTTTAGTGTAAATTCAAGCAAATTTTGCTAAAATCACACAAGTCTGATTGCAATTGTTTTTTAAACAAGTTAATACAAATTGCTCATATATACTATTTTAGCACTAACTAGTTAAAAAAGCAAATAGCAATTCAAATAAATATATATAATCACCTGCGTAATTTATGGGTTTTGCCCCAAACAGCCGCACGCAGAATGTTGTTTTCTAACCTTGTGTTTGTTTATGCTTTTTATTTGGGCATATAACCATAACTTTGCCTTCTCTTTTTATAACCTTGCATTTATCGCAAATTGGTTTTACTGATGGTCTAACTTTCATTTTTCTTTCTCCTTAAATTTCTTTTTAATTGGATTTGCTTCTCCAAATTATTCTACCCTTAGTCAAATCATAAGGGCTCATCTCAACTTTGACCGCATCTCCTGTGAGAATTTTAATAAAATTCATTCTAAGTTTTCCAGAAATGTAGCAAGTAATGATATGCCCATTTTGAAGTTTTACCTTGAATGTTGCATTTGGCAATACTTCTGTAACTATTCCTTCTGTTTCCAAACAATCTGATTTTGGCATACTTTCTCCTTTTTTTCAACAACAATTTTTGTTTTTAAAAGACTTTAATATTGTCTTTATCTCAAAATCGTACAAATCATCAATTTCCTTATCTGTATCAAGTATTTGATAGGTGTCCTTTAAGTGTTTGATACGCTTTTTCTTTGGGTTATCAAAAGTCCTATAATCACCATCGCACAAATAAGCAAATTCGTGTTCCAATTTAATGACAACATATAAACGTCCTTTATCGTGTCCTTTGATTGACTCAACAATACTTTTTTCCTTTAACACAAAAATTCTCCTTTTTAAGTTAAAATTTCTACGCCTGTGTCTGTAATAAGGATAGTGTTTTCATAATGAGCTGCACACGAACCGTCCACTGTTGTAACTGACCAACCGTCTATGTTTATTTCATAATCGCCTTCTGTAACCATAGGTTCAACTGCAATAACCATATTCTTTTTTAGTACAGGTCCCAACCCAGCATAACCATAATTTGGTACATTTGGGTCTTCGTGAAGATTTCGTCCAACTCCGTGGCCGACCATATCTCTAACCACACCAAAACCATATTTTTCAACATAATTTTGTACTGCGGAAGATATATCGCCCACTCTACTTCCTGCCTTTATATTTTTGATGCCTTCGAAAAAACTTTGTTTTGTTACGTCAATAAGTTTTTGTCTTTCCTTGCTAATTTTTCCGACAGCAAATGTCCTTGCACTATCTCCGTGATATCCTTCAAAGCACGCTCCAACATCAATACTAACTATGTCGCCTTCTTTTAAAGGTTCGTCATCAGGAAATCCATGCACAACAACTTCATTCACACTAGCACAAATGGAAGCAGGAAAACCACCATAGTGCAAAAATGAAGGTTTTGCATTGTGATTTGTGATGTAGTCATATGCAATTTTGTCAAGTTGCTTGGTTGTAACACCAGGTTTTACATACTTTTCAACTTCAAGCAATGTATTCCTTGTGATTTCGCCCGCCTTTCTCATAATTGCAATTTCTTTATCAGACTTAATTTTTATCATAAAATCACTCTTTTATTTCATTAAGAATTTTGTCAACCTTTTCAAATGTTTCTTCCATACTATTTTTTGAATCAACTTTTATAAAAAGGCCTTTATCCTTATAGAAATCAATTACATTTTGTGGCAACTTTTGTTTGATTAAACGTTGTTTGATAACATCTATTGCGTCATCGGCTCTTGTATAAACTTCACCACCGCATTTTTCACAACAACCATTTACCAACTTATCCAAATGTGTAGGGTTGCCACATTTCTTACACATTCTTCTTTTGGACAATCTATTGATAATCTCTTTATCATCTAAATCAATCATAATAGCCTTGTCTATTTGAGTCATTTTTTCAAGTGCCTCAGCTTGAGTTCTCACTCTTGGAAAGCCGTCCAAAACAAAACCTTTTTTGCAATCGTCTTGTTTCAATCTATCTTCTACAATCTTAATTGTAAGTTCGTCTGGAACAAGTGCACCTGCATCAATATATTCCTTTGCCTTTTTTCCAAGAGGAGTTCCGTTTGCAATATTTGTTCTAAATATATCCCCAGTTGAGATATGTGGAATGTTATACTTATTGCAAATCAAATTTGCTTGTGTTCCCTTTCCACTTCCCGGAGGTCCAAGTAGTACAATTTTCATATTTTTCCTTTTAAAATTATCAACATTTTTTGCGTTTTGTCAATATCTTTTATTTTAAGAATCCTTTATAGTTTCTCATCAAAAGTTGTGCTTCAAGTTGTTTGTCAAGCTCAAGGGCTACCGAAACAACAATCAACAACCCTGTTGCACTAAACGCATTGATAAGTGAACCTGAAGAACCAACAAGACTGAATATAAAACTTGGCACGAGAGCAATACACGCAAGGAATATTGCACCCCACAAAGTCAACCTATTTGATACTCTTTTGAGATATTCTGCAGTAGGTTTGCCTGCTCTATATCCTGGAATAAATCCGCCATTTTGTTGAATTTGTCTTGAAATATCTTCTGGATTGAAACTGATTTGTGAATAAAAATATGAGAATAACAATATGAGTACGGCCAAAATTATTGCATATGGCCAAGTGCCTGCACCAAGATTTTGTGCATACCACATATAAGCGCTTCCTTCTTCTGTACTATACCAGAAAATACTCATAACAAGTTGTGGAAAACTTATAAGTGCTGATGCAAAGATGATTGGCATAACACCAGATGCATTGATTTTGATAGGAATATTTGTATTCTGTCCACCATACATTTTTCTACCTTTAATTTGTTTTGCATATTGGACAGGAATACGTCTTTCCGCACTATCTATCCAAACTATAAACATAAAGATAACAATAAGTAAAGCGAAGAATATAAGCAAAGACCAAAGTCCTTCAAGATTTGTTGATGAAATACCTGCAATAGCATTGAATATTGCCATACCAGCACTAGACAACAAACCAACAAAGATAAGAAGGGACAAACCATTGCCAATTCCAAGTGAAGTTATTTTTTCGCCAAGCCAAACTGTAAACATTGACCCTGCAACCAAAATAGCCACAACAACAGCCCCTGTTGCAACAGATGAACCAAAGAAAACTGTGCTATCAAGACTATCTGTACCAAATCCAACAACTATACCAATACTTTGGATAATTGCAAGAATAAGAGCACAAATTCTTGTATAAAGAGACATTTTTCTTTTGCCTTCTTCCCCGCCTTGTTTGGAAAGTCTTTCAAGGCTAGGAATTGCAACCGCAAGCAATTGTATAATAATTGATGAGTTGATGTAAGGCACAACTCCAAGTGCAAGCACAGCGCCATTGCTCAAAGCATTACCGCTAACCGCACTTATGATGGATAAAAAGTCTCCACCACCGCTAACTGCCTCTTCATATGTCCCAAGTTTAATCCCAGGGGTAGGCAACCAGCAACCAATTCTATAAATAAGAAGCAGAAGTAAAGTTAAGAAAATCTTTTTTCTAACCTCTTTTATTTTGAATGCTTCTTTTAGAGTTTTAAACATTATACCTCCTCAACGGAACCATTTGCATCTATAATTTTCTTCTTTGCGCTTTCTGAAAATTTGTTAAGTTTTACTGTAAGTGATTTTTCAAGTTTACCATTTCCAAGAACTTTAACACCATATTCAGCTATTTTTGAAACAATACCTTTTTCAACAAGGCTATTTGCATCAACTACAGCGTTATCTTCAAATTTATTTAAATCAGAAACATTGATAACTGTGTAATTCTTTCTAAATAAATAGTTGTTAAATCCTCTTCTAGGAAGCTTTCTGATAAGAGGCATTTGTCCGCCTTCAAATCCAACTCTTACACCGCCCCCGCTTCTAGCATTTTGACCTTTATGACCTTTTCCGCTTGTCTTGCCGACGCCAGAACCAATGCCACGTCCAAGTCTTTTTTGCTTAAATCTACTATTCTCTGCAGGACTTAATGATTGAATGTTCATTTTTTCTCTCCTTATATTAGTCAATTTCTTCAACTTTGACCAAGTGTTTTACTTTAAACAAACTACCTTTTATGCATTCATTATTTGGGAATACTCTTGTAGTATTAAGTTTTTTAAACCCAAGTGCTTCCAAAATTTTTGCTTGGTGTTTGTTGTACCCAATAGCACTTTTTACATAAGTAACTCTGAGTTGTCCATTATTTTTCTTTTTGCTAACTTTTTTCTCCATAATTTCCTCCAAACACTTGACCTTAAATTTCTTCAACAGATTTTCCACGAAGAATAGCAATTTCTTCACGAGTTCTAAGTGATTTTAAGCCTTCAAGAGTTGCTTTAACACCATTGATTTTGTTGTTTGAACCATGAGATTTTGTAACAATATCTTTAATGCCAGCAAGTTCAATAACGGCTCTTGCGCTTCCGCCTGCGATAACACCAGTACCTTGTGGAGCTGAAAACATATGAACGCTAGATGAACTAAATTTACCAATAACATCGTGTGGAATTGTTGTCCCAACGATAGGAACGGATATTAAATTCTTTTTTGCAGCAGCGCTTGCTTTTTCAACAGCTTCTGGGACTTCACTTGCTTTGCCGATTCCGACACCGACAAGCCCATTTTTGTTCCCAACAACAACAAGAGCACTAAATCTCATTGTTTTTCCGCCTTTGACAACCTTTGTAACACGTCTTACTTCAACAAGTTTTTTATCAAACTCACTGTCTTCACGTCTTGTTTCAGGTCTATCAGCTTTCTTTTTATCAAACTTTTTGTTTGTTTTTGGCTCTGCACTATAAGTTTTAACAGTATTTTTTTCTACCTTAGTAGCTTTAACTTCTTTTACTGTTTCAGGTTGAACTTCTTCTGTTGTATTAACTTCTTGTACAACTTCTTTTTCCATATTTTCCTCCATTAGAACTCTAGACCTGCCTTTCTAGCACCTTCTGCAAGTTGCAAAACTCTTCCTGTGTAAAGATATCCACCTCTGTCAAAAACGACTTGTTTGATACCTTTTTTCTTTGCAAGTTTTCCAATAAGTTCGCCTACTGCAAATGCTTGTTCTGATTTTGTTTTGTTTTTTAAAGTCTCAGCAAGTTCTTTAGATAAAGTAGATGCTGCACAAAGAGTAACACCCTTTTCATCATCAATGATTTGAGCATAGATATTTGTAGTTGACCTATAAACATCTAGTCTTGGTGCATTGGACGAACCAAAAACACTTTTTCTTACTCTCAAATGACGATTTCTTCTTTGAGAATTTTTATTAAGTTTATTTATCATTTTCTTTCTCCGCTAAACTTATTTCTTACCCGAAACTTTTCCGACTTTTTTGATGACAACCTCATCTTTATACCTAATTCCATAAGCATGATAAGGTTCTACTGGTCTAAGACCTCTAACTTTTGCAGCATATTGCCCAACAAGTTCTTTGTTTGTTCCTTTTACAACAAGGGTTGTTGCATCTGGTGTTTCAAGAGTGATTCCATCTTCTTCCACAATTTCCACTGGGTGAGAAAATCCCAAACTCATAACAACCTTATTTCCTTGTTTTGTAACCTTGTAACCAACACCATTGATAACAAGTGTTTTGGAAAAGCCTTCACTAACACCTTTTATCATATTTGCTACAAGCATTCTGTACAAGCCATGTTTTGCTTTTGTATCTGGCAAATCATTTGGTCTTGTCAAAACAACGTGTCCGTCTTTAACTTCAACTTTGATAAGTTTGTCAATATTTTGACTAAGTTTACCAAGTTTTCCGTCAACAAAAACAACATTGTCTTTATCAACATTAACGTTAACCCCGTTTGGTATAACGATTGGCATTCTTCCGATTCTAGACATCTTCTTTTCCCCCTTACCAAACGAAAGCCAAGACTTCACCACCAACATTTTGGCGTCTAGCCTCTTTATCCGTCATAATTCCTTTATTTGTTGAAACTATTGCGATACCAAGTCCATTAAGAACCAAAGGTATATCTTTGCTTTCCGCATAAACTCTAAGTCCAGGTTTTGAAATTCGTTTCAAACCTTGAATAACTTTTTCGCCGTTTGGGCCATATTTCAATGTCATTTTGATTGATTTGTATTTCCCATCGTCTACAAGTTCATATTTTTCAATATAACCTTCGTTGAAAAGGATTTCAGCAATAGCATTTTTTGTTTTTGAAGCAGGTACTTCCACAGTTTGTCTCTTAATAGTAAGAGCATTTCTTACACGTGTAAGCATATCTGCGATTGGATCTGTAACTATCATTTCCTTTTTTCTCCTTTACCAACTAGACTTTTTAACGCCAGGTATTTCACCTTTGTATGCGAGATTTCTAAAACAAATTCTGCAAATTCCATATTTTTTAAGCACTGCGTGTGGTCTGCCACAAATAGAGCAACGTGTGTACTCTCTTGTTTTGTATTTTTGCGTCTTTTGTTGTTTGTTTATCATTGCTTTTCTTGCCATAATTAAATTCCTCTATTCCTTTGAATTATCTTTTTGCAAAAGGCATACCAAGCATACTAAGCAAGGAATAAGCCTCTTTGTCAGTCTTAGCAGTAGTAACAATGATAACGTCCATACCTCTGACTTTTTCGACTTTTTCATATGATATCTCTGGGAATATAAGTTGTTCTTTTATCCCAAAAGAATAATTTCCTCTTCCGTCAAAAGACTTTGGATTGATACCTTTAAAGTCTCTAACCCTTGGAAGTGCAATAGCGATAAGTCTATCTAAGAACTCATACATCTTTTCGCCTCTCAAAGTAACTTTAGCACCAATTTTTTGTCCTTCTCTTACTTTAAAGTTAGAAATTGACTTTCTAGCAGTAGTAGGAACAGCTTTTTGTCCTGTTATTTGAGTCAATTCGTCAAGAGCAAGATTAAAACTCTTGGAATTGTCTTTCACTTGGCCAAGTCCCATACTTACAACAATTTTGTCAAGTTTAGGAATTTCCATAACATTTTTATAAGAATATTCTTTCTTTAAGGCTGGAGCAACATTTTTAACATATTCAACGTGCAATCTAGCCATTTCTTTCTTGTCTGCCATCTTTTTCTCCTACTTCCCACCAATTTTCTTTGCTGTGCTACTAGACTTTTTAGCAACCGGCACCGACTTTGTTACTTTTTTTGGAGCAGATTTTGTTTCGTGCTTTTGAGTGTCTTTTACGACTTCCTTTTTCACATCACTACTCTTATTAACTGCTTTCTTTGTTGTTTTTGCTTCTGACTTAGTTTCTGTCTTCTTTGGTTGAACTTTCTTAGCGGAAGAATCAAGCACTGCGCCACATTTTTTGCACAATCTTGCTTTCTTGCCATCTTTTCCTTCACCAATCATAACTCTTGTTGCTTTGTTGCAAACTGGGCAAACAACCATAACGTTGCTAGCGTCTATTTTGCCTTCTTTTTTCACAATTCCGCCCTTGTCTTGTGCAGACCTTGGTTTGTTGTGTTTAACAATCATATTGAGTCCTTTGACAGTTACTTTGTTTTCCTTTGGGAAGCACTCCAAAACTTCAGCAGTCTTTCCATTTTCTTTGCCTGTAAGGACGACAACTGTATCGCCTTTTTTAATTAAACATTTTGCCATTCTTCCTTATCCTCCTTACAAAACCTCTGGAGCAAGAGAAACAATCTTCATATAACCATTTTCTCTTAGTTCCCTAGCAACTGGCCCAAAAATACGAGTTCCACGAGGTTGCTTTTGGTTATCAATAATAACTGCAGCATTGTCATCAAATCTAATTGATGAACCGTCCGCTCTTTGAACACCTTTGCTTGTTCTTACAATAACTGCCTTGACAACGTCCCCTTTCTTGACAACGCCACCAGGAGTAGCTTTTTTAACAGAAGCAATGATAACATCTCCGATGTTTCCACTTCTTCTAAATGAACCGCCGAGAACTCTAATACACATAATAACTTTTGCACCAGTATTGTCGGCAACTTTCAATCTTGTTTGTGGTTGAATCATTCTTTTCTTCTCCTATTAATTATTTAGCTCTTTCAATTATTCTAAGAATTCTAAAGTGAGTTGTTTTGCTGATTGGTCTTGTTTCAGCTATTTCAACTGTATCACCAATTTTGCATTCATTGTTCTCGTCATGAGCCTTAAATTTCTTAGTAATTTTAACGACTTTTTTATAAATTGGGTGTTTAACACTGTTTGTAACTGCGACGACACAAGTTTTGTCCATCTTATCACTAACAACCACACCAACTTTTGTTCTTCTATTGTTTCTAATCTCTTCCATACTCTATCTCCTATGCCTTAGCCTTTTTATCAGAGTTTATATTCATTTCTCTTTCGGTAAGAACAGTTTTGATTTTTGCAATATCTTTTTTCAAAGTATTGAGAAGCATTGGATTTGCAAGGTTGCCCGTTGCATGTTGAAATCTCAAGTTGAAGAGTTCTGCTTTAGTTGAAGCCAACTTTGCATTAAGTTCTTCATTGGTCATATTTCTTATATCTTTTATTTTCATTAAACTGCACCACCTTTTACTTCTTCTTGAGTTTTAGGGGTTTCATCTTCTTTTGCTACAATCTTTGTAACAACTGGCAATTTGTGAGAAGCAAGTCTTAATGCTTCCTTTGCCACATCTTCAGCAATTCCACCTATCTCAAAAAGCACTCTACCTGGCTTTACGACAGCTACCCAATATTCAGGGTTTCCTTTTCCGCTACCCATACGAGTTTCAGCAGGTTTTTTAGTGATAGGTTTGTCTGGGAAAATATCAATCCAAACCTTACCACCCCTCTTTGTGTATCTTGTCATAGCGATACGAGCGGCCTCTATTTGATTGGAAGTTATCCAACCTGGCTCAGTTGTTGCCAAGCCATATTCTCCGTAAGCAAGTTTATTTCCACGAGTTGCTACACCCTTCATTCTGCCACGTTGAACTTTTCTTCTTTTAACTTTTTTAGGCATTAACATTGTTTGTTTCCTCCTTTTTCACAGGAGTCTTTTTTGCTAAAATTTCGCCTTTGTAAACCCAAACTTTAATTCCCAAAATACCGAATGTAGTTTTTGCTTCTGCAAAACCATAATCAATATCTGCTCTTAAAGTTTGCAATGGAAGGCTTCCTTGATGATATTGTTCTGTTCTTGCAATATCTGCTCCGTCAAGACGACCAGCAACCATTGCTTTGATACCTTTAACACCTGCTTTCATAGCCTTTTGCATAGCCATTTTCATAGCACGTCTAAAGTGAACACGTTTTTCAAGTTGATTTGCAATACTCTCTGCAATCAATGTTGCATCAATATCTGGATTTTTGATTTCCTTAATATTGATAGAAATAACATCTGCATTTGTGAGTTTTGCAAGTTCCTTTTTTAATGCTTCAACTCCTGCACCCTTTTGTCCAATAAGGATACCAGGTCTAGCAGTAAAAATGCTGACAACTATTCTCTTTTCAGTTCTTTCAATAACAACTTTTGAGATAGCACAAGCATAATATTTTTTCTTTATGAAATTTCTAATAACGTTGTCTTCTTTAATGTTTTTAGCAAATTTTTCTTTATCGCCATACCACAAAGAAGTCCAACCCTTATTGATTCCTATTCTAAGTCCGTTTGGACTAACTTTTTGTCCCATTTCTCTGCTCTCCCCTTACTTAACTGTATCCAATATAACAGTGATATTGCTTGTTCTTTTTAAAATTTGATCAACTCTTCCTCTGCCACGAATATTCTGTCTCTTGTAGGTTGCCCCTTGTCCAGAATAAATCTCTGCAACATAAAGGTCATCTCTATTGAGCCCTTTATTTTCAGCATTAGCACCTGCAGATACGATAACTTTCAATACATAATCTGCTGATTTATTAGGAGTGTTGCTCAAAATTGCAACCGCTTCGTTATAACTTTTTCCTCTAACAAGGTCGTTGATAAGGTCAAGTTTTGAAGAACTTACTCTAAGATATTTTGCCTTAGCAACAGGTCTTCTATCACGAGTTTGGTTGATTTTTTCGGTTTTTTCTTTTATTCTTTTTGCCATTTTATCTCTCCTTACTTAGCCTTCGCTTTGTCAGCGCCATGTCCTCTAAAAGTCCTTGTTGGAGCAAACTCACCGAGTTTGTGTCCAACCATTTCGGCTGTGCAGTAAACAGGAATATGTTTCTTTCCATTATGAACCGCTATTGTATGTCCAACAAATTCTGGATAAATTACCGATGCTCTTGACCATGTTTTAAGAGGTTTCTTTACATTTGCCTCATTCATAGCCTTAACTCTGTCATATAGTCTTTGTTCAACATAAGGTTTTTTCTTTAAAGATCTACTCATCTTACTACTCCCTCACTACTTTGCTCTACTAATAATCAACTTATTAGTGCTTTTTTTCTTATTTCTTGTCTTGTATCCAAGAGCAGGTTTGCCCCATGGAGTAACAGGTCCAGCCTTACCAACAGGAGACTTACCTTCACCACCGCCGTGTGGGTGGTCGCATGGGTTCATAACAGAACCACGAACAGTAGGTCTAACTCCCATATGTCTATTTCTTCCTGCCTTACCAATTGACACGATTTCGTGGTCAACGTTGCCTACTTGTCCCAAAGTTGCTCTGCATTCGACAAGCACAAGTCTCATTTCGCCAGAAGGCATCTTGATTGTTGCATACTTGCCTTCTTTTGCCATAAGTCTTGCTGAAATGCCAGCAGACCTTGCAATAACAGCACCTTGTTTTGGTCTAAGTTCAATATTGTGAATAACTGAACCAACAGGAATGTTTTTGAGAGGCATACAATTTCCGACTTTTACTTCTACTTCTTCACCGCTCATAACGCTGTCGCCAACGTTAAGACCGATAGGAGCCAAGATATATGATTTTGCACCATCTGCATAAGAAAGAAGTGCGATATAGGCTGTTCTATTTGGGTCATACTCAATTGATTCTACCTTAGCAGGTACATTGTCATGCAAGCGTCTAAACTCAATGACTCTATATTTTTGTCTGTTTCCGCCACCTTTGTGTCTAACGGATATTCTACCTTGATTGTTTCTTCCGCCGTTCTTATTCTTTACAGCAAGCAAAGATTTTTCTGGAGCCTTTTTTGTAAGTTCTGAAAAATCCGCTGTTGTAAGAAATCTTTGTGAAGGTGTGGTTGGATTATGTCTTTTAATTGCCATTTTCTATCTCCTACCTTAGTTTAAACTCTCAAAGAACTCAATTGGCTTGCTATCTTTTGTAAGAACAACAATTGCTTTTTTGTAATCACTTGTTCTTCCAACACTTCTGCCTTGTTTTGTATTTTGAGTCTTGACCTTTCCCTTAACTATAAGGGTGTTTACTTGTTTGACTTTTACTTTAAAAATTTGTTCAACCGCTTGTTTGATTTGAATCTTGTTTGCATTTAAATCAACGATAAAAGTATATTTTTTATCTGAAATAGTTGCATACGATTTTTCCGACAAAAGCGGTTTTTTAATAATATCGTAGGCGTTCATTAGTTATAAGCCTCCTCTATTTTCTTTATTGCATCTTTTGTGATGTAAAGTTTGCTATTTGCAACGATGTCATATGTGCTAAGCACGTCTGCATAAGTAACTTTTGCATTTGGAATGTTTTTTGAAGCACGAAGAATGTCGTCATTCTTGTCAGACAAAACATACAAAACATTTTTCGTTCCAACTTCAAAGTTGTCCATAATTTCTTGAAAAAGCTTTGTTTTTGGTGCTTCAAGAACTATTGAATCAAGAACAACTACTTCGTTATCCGCAACTTTTGCACTTATTGCACTCTTGAAAGCGGAAACTTTCATTGATTTGTTGATTTTTTGAGAAAAATCTCTTGGCTTTGGTGCAAATATGATACCGCCACCCTTCCATTGTGCTGACTTTGTAGAACCTTGTCTTGCTCTACCAGTCCCTTTTTGTCTCCAAGGTTTCTTTGCATGTCCCCTTACTTCGCTACGAAGCAATGTTGACTTGGTACCTTGTCTTTGATTGTTGTTGTAAGCAACAACAACTTGATGAATAAGAGGTTCGTTGTATTCACAACCAAAAACCTTGTCGCTCAAAGTAGTTTGTCCTATGACTTCTGCTTTGGTGTTATAAACTTTTACTTTAGGCATTTTCAACTACTCCTTATCTTGCTATCTTCTTAGCACTGCAAATTGATACAAGTCCGTCTCTATGTCCTGGGACACCGCCCTTTACCATAATAAGATTTCTTTCTTCATCAATTTTTACGACTTTTAAATTTTGTTTTGTAACTCTGTCGTTACCAAATTGCCCTGGCATCTTGTGATTTTTGAAAACTCTGCTTGGAGTTGAGTTTGCACTCAAGCCACCAACTGATCTGTGAACAGGTCCTGTACCATGAGACATTTTAAGTCTTCTTGCGTTCCATCTTTTGATTGTTCCGCTAAAACCATGTCCCTTTGTTGTTCCTGTTACGTCAACAAGGTCTCCTTCGTTGAACACATTACACTTGATTTCATCACCGACATTAAGTTCTGCATAATTGTCTACTTGAATTTCTCTCAAATATTTTTTTGCTTCAACTTTTGCCTTTTTGAAAAGTCCCATCTCTGGTTTGTTCTTAAGGTTTTCTTTTGTTTCGCCAAAAGCGACAACCAATGCTTCGTATCCATCTTTATCCACGGTCTTCTTTTGGACAACGGTGCATGGTCCTGCAAGGATAACTGTAACAGGTGTTACCTTGCCGTCAAGGTCAAAGACTTGTGTCATTCCTATTTTTTTACCTAGAATTGCTTTACTCATTTTTTATCTCCTTCCCCGACTTATAGTTTGATATTGATATCAACCCCTGCTGGCAAGTCAAGTTTCATAAGTGCATCAACTGCCTTGCTAGATGGTGTGTAAATATCAATAACCCTTTTGTGTGTACGCATCTCAAATTGCTCACGACTATCTTTGTATTTATGAGGTGCTCTGATGATTGTAACCACTTCTTTTTCTGTTGGAAGTGGAATTGGCCCTGCAACTTGCGAACCAGACTTGCTTGCTGCGTCCATTATTCTAGAAGTAGCCAAGTCAATCAAGTTGTGGTCATAACTTTTTAATTTGATTCTAATTTTTTGTGTTGCCATATACTCTCCTTTACCCTTACTGACTAAGTCAATACACTTTACCGTGTGTTCCGTATCAACACTCTTTAAAAAAATCTTTCATTTCCTAAAGATTTTCGTCAGCCCGCTTGAATTTAATCCAAACTAGTCCATGTAAATTCTCTATTTTTGTTGCTAAAAATAGTAACTTTACACTTCAACCCTTAATTCACGGTGAAGCCATTTTACTACATAATTTAACATTAGTCAACACCTTTTTTGCATTTTTTTTAACAATATTCAAAAAAAAATAAATTTGTGCAAACTGCACAAAAA
>CAZLYY010000016.1:0-15962 GCA_964563895.1 uncultured Christensenella sp.
ACATCAGGTTCTTCTTGAAGTGCTTTTAAGGATAAAGAAACCTTTGTATTTTCCAAATCAATGTCAATGATTTGAAGGTCAAATTTTTGCCCAACTTTTGCGACTTCGTATATGTTCTTTATATAAAAGTGAGACGCTTCCTTAACGTGCAACAATCCTTCCAAACCATCACCAAAGGAAATGATTGCACCAAAAGGTAAAATCTTTTTAACTTCCCCATTTACAACATCTCCAACCTTGTATGCTTTTAGTTTTTCAACTATTGGATTTTGTTGCAAAGCCTTGTAACTTAAAGAAACCTTTTTTGTATCTCTATCAACTTTTATAACCTTAAACTCATAACTTTCATCAAGAGTCAAAACATCACTTGCTTTTTTGTTCCTTTCAAAACTAATTTCGCTATTGTGGCACAAGCAATCAACCCCATTTACATTAACAAAAGCACCAAAGTCTGTAAATCTAACAACCTTGCCTGTTACAACTTTATTCTCAAAAATTGAAGAGAAAAATGCTTCTTCCTTTGTTAACTTTTCATTTTCTTCAAATGCTCTAATAGAAGCAACAATTTTGTGCCTAATAAGGTCTATTTCAAGAACAGTTGCCTTGAATTGCTTGTTTACATAATTTTGCAAATTGTTGTCAATTCTTCCCAAAGAAATTTGGCTGTAAGGTACAAAGACTTCAAAAGTCCCAAGTTTTGACAATAATCCTGATTTTGTAACTGAAGTGATAATAATTTCTGCAACACCGCCAACAGTCAATGTATTTGCAATTTCATTTCCAATTCTTAAATCATCGGCCTTTTGTTTTGACAAAACAACCGCTCCGTTTTCGTCTCTTGTATTTACAATTATAGCTTCAAAACTATCACCCAATCCAACATTTTGTATTGCATTGTTTTCTTCTTCCCCAAAAGGAATAAAGCCGTCTTTTTTTCCACCTATATTTACAAGCAATCCACTTTTTAATTTTGCAACAACAGTTGCATTAACTTTTGCACCAACCTTAAATCTTGTAAAAGTTTTATCAATGCTATCTAAATTAAATTTTTCGTCCATCATATTTTCTCCCTAAGTTTTTTCATTATAACAAAAATAAAAAAAAATAAAAACATTTTTTTGTTGTTTTTATCTTTTTTGTAAAAATTATGTTGTTTTATAGGAAATTATTATCCCACTTTGTCTATTTTTGCACAATATTTTTACATTTTTGCTTTTTTAGTTGTTTTACAAGCTTTTTTTCTTTCAAATAGTTTTGGTAGGTTGTATTCAATTCAACAATTTTATTTCTTAATTCAATTTCCGCTTCTTGAAGAGTTTCCTTATCCAATCTCTTGTCATAATAATCACTAAATTCAAATGGCTTGCCGACCAAAATAACATTTTTTCTAAAAAAACGATGTTTTTTTACAACATAACAAGGAATAATTGGAGTTTTTGTTCTTATTGCAAAAAAACAAGCCCCACCTTTGACATCATCGGTTTCTTTAAGGTCTTCTCGTCTAGTCCCTTCTGGAAAAATGCCAAGGTTTTGATTGCTTTTTATGACTTGACAAATTTCTTTTACTTGAGAAAGAGTCAAGCCTTTTTCTCTATCAATCTCAATTGCACCAAAGACATTTTTCATAAAAAACTTACTTAATTTTGTTGAAAAAAGTTCTTTTTTTGCCAAATATCTATTTTTACCTTTAAAAACAAAGTCGTACAAAATTACATCAAAATTACTTTTATGATTGCTTACAATTATATATTTTTTCCCTTTTTCAATATTTTTTCTGCCATAAATTTTAAAAGGAGCAAAAATATGAAATGGTAACCAAAGTAAAATATAACATATCCAAAAAAGCATATTAAACTACCCCTTTTTTATCAAAGTCCGCTAAATACTGCCCACAAATTGCACCCGTTGAAAAGGCAATTTGAATATTAAACCCACCTGTCAAGGCGTCAACGTCAAGCACTTCCCCCACAAAAAATAAATTTTTATTATACTTACTCTCCATTGTTTTTGGATTTATCTCTCGCACGTTTACACCCCCACTTGTAACAATTGCATAGTCAATCTTTTCAAGTTTATCAATTATGAAAGGTAAATGTTTTAATGTATAAATTATACTTTTTCTTTGCACTTTTGATACATCACTTACAATAGTTTCCTTTGGAATATTTGCTTTTTCAAGAAAAAATGGAATAAGTGCCATTGGCATAAGTTGTCGTAAATAATTTTTCAAAGTTTTATTTTTGTTTTCTTCAAAATCTCTTATTAATCTATTGTTTAATTGCTCTTCATTTAAAGCGGGTTTTAAATCTATATACAATGGAATATTGTTTATATCAAACTTGTTTATATAACTGCTCAAAGACAAAACAATTGGCCCACTTATGCCATTGTGAGTAAACAGCATTTCACCAAATTGAGAAAATTCTTTTTTTTGTATTTTAGTTGAAACAGCAACATTCTTTAGCGTAAGCCCTGCCAAAGAGCCATCGTAATCTTGTAAAATGATTGGGCACAAAGCAGGTTTTAAAGGAACAATTGTATGTGAGAAAAATTTTGCAAATTTGTATCCATCTCCAGTTGAACCTGTTGTTGGATAAGTCTGTCCACCTGTTGCTACAACTAGGGCATCACCTTCAATCTTTTTATCATCTAAGCAAACGACATATTTTTCATCTTTGCAATAAATATTATTCACTTTGCTATTTAATAAAATTTGGACATTTTCTTTTTTGAGTATTTTTTGGAATGTTTTTATAACATCACTTGACTTTTGACTTGCAGGAAAAACTCTATTTCCCCTTTCGACAACAGTCTTTAATCCAAAATTGTTTAAAAATTTTATAGTGTCATTTGGTGAAAAATTGCAAAGTGCAGAATAAAGAAACTTGGAATTTGTTGCAACATTTTTTAAAAATTCTTCATTTGAACAAAAATTTGTTACATTACATCTGCCCTTGCCTGTAATAAACAATTTTTTACCAATTTTTTCATTTTTATCAATTAAAATAATTTGATTGTTATTATTTTGGCTTGCAAAATACGCACACATTAACCCCGCAGGCCCTGTACCTATAATTATAATTTTCATATGTATATATTAAATCCTTTGATAAAAAAAGTAAAGAAAAAGTTAGTGGCAAATATTTTGAAAGTACTCGCAAGTTTATATATGAAGTTGGTTTTAAAAAGAAATAAGTTTAAGCACGAACACAAAGTTCTACCTTAAACTTATTCATAACTGTTATATTCAAAAAATTTTAAAAGTTAGCATTTTTTAAATATGTTTATTGCAAATTTTCGCCTTAATTATATGTAATTACTTAAAATAAAGACATTTATTCTAACTCAAATTGTTTTAGAGTCTCAATTTCATATGATTTTAAAGGTCTTATTTCTCCCCTTTTTAGTCCACCAAGTTTTACACCTGCCATTTCTACACGTTTTAAGAAAATGACATCTCTGCCAATCGCTTGAAACATTTTTCTTATTTCTCTATTCTTCCCCTCATCAAGAGTGATTTCCATTTTAGAAATGTTTTCTTCAAATTTTACAAGTTTAACTTTGCACTTGTTGTATCTAACGCCATCAACAACCACTCCAGCACGAAGAACAGCCAGTTCGCTTTCTTTCATTTCGCCTTCAACTTTGACAATGTATTTTTTTGGCACAGCGTATTTAGGGTGAGTCAAATGATTAGTCAACTCCCCATCATTTGTCAAAAGTAGCAAGCCCTCGCTATCATAGTCCAACCTACCTATTGGGAAAACTCTTTTATCTATATCAGTTGTAAGGTCAACAATAGATTTTCTATTTCTATCATCACTCATAGTTGTTACATACCCTTTAGGCTTGTTTAACATATAATAAACCTTTTCTTCTTGCAAAGAAATTTCTTGGTCGTTTAAAAGGACTTTATCCTTTCCTTCTTTAATATCCGTTGATAAAGTTGTGCAAATTTCACCATTTACTTTAATTTGCCCACTCAAAATCAATTCTTCCGCTTTTCTTCTTGAACATACTCCACAAGAAGCAATGTATTTGTTTATTCTCATTTTACCATTTATCCAATATTTCTTTTATTACATCGACAGGTTCAATCCCATCAACACTTTCAATACTACACAAATTTTCACTAAAAATCAAGGTTTTGTCATAATATATTTTTACTTCGCCCAATTTTGTATCTTTTTCAATTGGAGCCTTAACTTGCTCTTTATAATCATATTTTACGACATATTTACTTATCTCATCTTCCTTTGCAACTACACTATAACCATTTTTATTGTAAAGTCTAAGTGTGGAAGATTGCCCACCATCTACGGCTATATCACTCACAAATTTATAACTTGGCAAAATTTCATACAATTTGTATTCCTTAAATGCTTGTTCAATCAATTTCTCACTATCTTCAAACATTGGGCCATCGTTTAGGACAACACAAACCACTTGCATACCATCTCTTTCGCACGCGGAAACAAGACATCTTCCTGATTTTCTTGTATAACCAGTTTTTACCCCAATACACCCTTCAAGTGAATTTAAGAGTTTGTTTTTATTTATTATTGTCCTTGCTGTGTTATGGTCTGTTTGTTTGATTAAAAAGGTTTTTGTAGAAACAATTTCTTTAAAAACGGGATTTTTTAATGCATAACTTGTAATAAGCGCCAAATCGTTTGCAGTTGTATAATGATTAATATCATCTAATCCATGTGGAGTAACAAAATGACTATTTATTGCACCACATTTCAAAGCAGTTTGATTCATAAGTTCTGCAAATTTTTCTTTGCTTCCACCAATTTCAAGTGCCAAAGTTTCGGCAGAATCATTGCCAGATTGAAGCATAAGCCCATACAAAAGTTGCTTTATTGTCAATTGTTCCCCTTCCCTCAAATAAATTGAACTCCCTTCCACCAAGGTGGCAGATTTTGGCACTGTAACAAGTTTTTCCAAATCATCGCAATTTTCTATTACCGTTAAAGCCGTTACAATTTTTGTTGTTGAAGCCATTGGCAATTTTTCATTTTCATTTTTGCTATAAAGAACACGATTGTGCAAGGTTTCCATAACAATCATTGATTTGGCTGAACAAAAATTTGTTTGACTTGTAAAAGCAAAACAACAATCATTTTGTACTTGCAAACAAAAAATTGCAACAAGAATCAAAAGTATAACAAAACAACCAATTTTCTTTTTCATTTTAATCTCCATTTTAAATTGTAAAATTACATTTTTTTATTTTTTATAAGGTCTTGAACAAGGTCAACAATTTTTTCAACGTTATTTTCAATATTAATTTTTATAAATTGAACATTCTTCTCTTTTACAACCAAAAAACCAATAGGTGAAATGTTGCATCCGCCACCACTCCCGCCAGCAAATGGATAAATTTCATTATGCCTTTTTTTGTTATATTCACCGCCACCACTTACAAACCCAAAAGACACACGAGATATTGGGACAATAAGACAATCACCCTTTTCTATGGGAGACCCAATAATTGAATTTGCATCTACAATTCCACGCAAATTTTCTAAAGTTTCTTTTAAAACATTTTCAATTGGTTTCTTTATTTCCATATTGACTCCTTTTTACATAATCACAAATTGTTTTGACAAAACTTTTTAATATCGCAAACAAACAAAGTTGGATACTTCCAGTAAAACAAAGTAAAATTGTGTTGTTTTGGTAATCTGGAAATAATTTTAAACTTGATGCAACAATTCCACGTTTTGTGTTAAGTAATGAATACAAAACTCCAAATCCCATCAATATTCCACCACAACTAAGACTAGTAAACAAACAATCTTGTAAAAGCCCCAATTTACCAAGAAGACGCAAATTTTTTATTTTTATGTTTTGTATTAAATTTGTAAAAAATTTTTCTCCAAAAGTATTGTCTTTGTCATTACATAAAAAACATAAATATCTTGTTTTATTCTTTGTTTTAATAACAATCTTTGTAGGCAAAAGACTTATTTTTCCTAGAAAGATTTTAAGTTTAAATAAAAACATACTTATATATCCGCTATTTGACAAAAAATTAAAAATTACTTTTGACTTAATTCTAATAGGCAAAAGCAAAAGCAATACAAAAACAACAACGATAATAAAAATTATCATATAAATAGTGTTTGTTAAATTTATAAAATTATTTATTAAAAATTATCATATGGGTTAATACTTTTGAGACTAGCAAAATAAAAGAGACAATGTATATTAAATACACTATCCCTTTTTTATATCAGTTTCAAAATTTGTTGACTATAAGATAAAAATTTTTTAGCATTACAACAAAAAAATGAGCCCAATATAACTTGAACTCATTTGATGTTTTTTGATTATAATCTTCTATTGCCTTATTGTTAAATAATATAATGATATAGTACGTAAAATCAATCTTATATTCTATTTGAATAATGGCTCATTCCTGTTAGTATTCTTGTTGTATAATTGTCTGTTACATTGTAAGGGACTTTGCTTAAAGTTACCCCATCGGTGCTATACTCTTTGTTTTTTAACCATAGTCTAACTGTTGTTTCTCCCGCATTGTAAGCAGTTAGGACTACCTTTGTATCTACAAATTTTTCACGAAGATATTTTAAGTAATAGCAACCATATTTGATGTTTGTTTCTGGGTCAAAAAGTTTTGAATCATCATAATTTGTTTCGCCCAATTGACTGGCAACAAAATAGCCCGTTGAAGGGGTAATTTGCATCAAACCTATTGCACCTGTTTTTGAAACCGCATTTGGATTGAAACTACTTTCCTCGTTAATTAAACTTGCAACCATTGTTCTATCTAATGAATAACTATCTGCATACTTTGCTATTTCCTCTTGATATTTTACAGGGTAACGAATTTTATATATCGCAAACAAGCCCCCAACCAAAACAATTACTGCGACAAAAAATGCAAAAACATATTTACCTTTCTTTTCTTTTTTCTTTTTCATATTGGTAGTGTATGCAAAAGTATAAAAATTATTAAAAATAGTTTTGCTTTTATCTCATCAATTAAAAAAATTTAAAACACTCTTATTAAAAGATAAACAATTTTGTTGTTTTGTAATTAATAAATATTTATTAAAACGTTTTTATTGCTTTTATACTAAATTTAACAGATTTTTAACCAGCAAATTATTTAAATCTATAAGACACCTGACAAGTAAATATATTCCAAAAAATTAAATGCTTTTATTTCTACAATATTTTTTAACATTCAAACCACGATTTGCCTGACTCTACATCAACTGTGAGTGGAACACTGAGTTTAACCACATTTTCCATATTTTCTTTTAATATTTTGGCGACAACAACAATTTCATCTCTTGTTGCATCAATAATAAGTTCATCGTGAACTTGCATAATAAGTTTGCTCTTGTATTGTCCTTCTTTTAAGGCTTTTGCAACACCTATCATTGCTAGTTTAATTATATCGCTTGCACTACCTTGCAAAGGAGCATTCATAGCAACTCGTTCTCCAAATTGTCTTGTCATATAGGTTGGAGATTTAAGTTCGTTTATTTTTCTTCTTCTTTTAAAAAGTGTTGTTGCATATCCGGTATTTTTTGCACTTTCTATGCTTGAATCAAGATATTTGCGTATGCTTGGATATTTTGCAAAATATCTTTCTATATATTCTTTGGCTTGTTTTTTTGTACAACCTATGTTTTGTCCCAAACCATAATCACTTATTCCATATACAATACCAAAATTTACCGCTTTTGCAGTCCTTCGCATATTGGCATCTACATTTGCAATTGGCACTCCAAATATTTCACTTGCAGTAAGAGAATGAATATCAATGTTGTCATTAAATGCCCTTATCAAATCTTCATCACCGCTAAAATGAGCCAAAAGTCGCAATTCTATTTGAGAATAGTCTGCGCTGACAAGAGCCCCATCATCAAAACGAGAAACAAACATTTTTCTTAAATTTTTTCCTTCTCCATCACGAACAGGAATATTTTGCAAATTTGGTTCACTTGATGAAAGTCTACCTGTTGTTGTAAGGGTTTGATTGAAAATAGTATGTATTATATCACCATTTTTAAGCATTTCTTTGTATGGTTCAAGATAAGTTGTTACTATTTTTTTTATTTTACGATAACGCAATATAAGTGGAACAATTGGGTGAACATCGGCAATTTCTTCAAGAATTTCCGCACTAGTTGACCTTTTTTTATTGTTATATGTCGCAATTTTTAAATCATCAAACAACAGTTCCGCAAGTTGTTTTGGAGAATTTATGTTAACATCTTTGCCTGCAATAGTTTTTATAGCCTGCTCTAAATCATTTGTTTCCTTTAAATATCTATTTTCAAGGTCAAACAATACTTCTTTGTTTATTTTAAACCCGTTTTGCTCCATTTCAAAAAGAACATCTGTAAGGGGGGATTCAATGTTGTTGTATAAATCAATCAAATCGGCATTATTCAACTCGTCTGTCAAAAATTCCTTATAATAAAACAAATTGACGGCATTATAAATTTCATCTAATCCATATTTTGAAAGCAAATTGATTTTGTTTGCAACACGTTCCCCTGCACACAAAAGATAATATGCTAATATACAATCAAATTCAACACCATTTATCGTTAAATCATAATCTTTTAGTATATGATAAAGTCTTTTTTTATCGTATACAAGTTTTTTAATTTTATCATCTAAAAAGATATCCTTTAATTTTAAAAGGGCTGATGACAAATCAACAGCAAATAAATTTGGTTGAACATTTATATAAAATTCGCAATTTTTGTCATAGGCAAAAGAAAACTTTTCATTTGTCAAATCACAAGCAAAAACTTTTGCTTTTTTTATATGTTCTATTTGTTTTTCAAGGTCTTCAATCGTTTTTATTTCAATTACATTTACCGTATAATTCTTTGGACTGGACGAAGTGTCAAATGTTTTAAAAATATCTGTTCTTTTTAACAAACTATTAAATTGATATTCAACAAACAAATCGTATACACCCTTATCAAATGGGAAATCGTATTTTAGGTCATCTAAATTGATATCAATATCAATATCGCATTTTATGGTAGAAAGGGTTTTGCTAAGATAAGCAGATTCCTTGCCTAATTCCATTTTTTCTTTCAACTTGCCTTTTAATTCTTCAAGATTGTTGTAAATATTGTCAAGGCTTCCATATGTTTGCATAAGTTGAAGTGCCGTTTTTTCGCCGACACCTGGCACCCCTGGGATATTGTCTGACGAGTCCCCCATAAGTGCTTTAAGGTCAATAAATTGTTCTACATCAAGTGAATATTCTTCTTTAAAAGTTGTTTTATTCATAACCTTTACTTCGGATATCCCTTTTTTTGTAAGCCATACTTGTGTGTGGTCGTTTATAAGTTGCAAGGAATCTCTATCACCTGTAATAATAATATTGTCAGTCAAAAACTTTTTTGAAAGAGTTCCAATCAAATCATCTGCTTCAAAGCCTTTTTTTTCAATAAACTTAATATGCATTTCGTTTAACATTCTTTTTAAAATAGGAAATTGGCTTAAAAGTTCATTAGGGGTTGGCTTTCTTTTTCCTTTGTAATCTGAAAAAAGTTCGTTACGGAATGTTTTTTTGCCATAATCCATTGCTACAACAATATATGTTGGGTTTAAATCATAAATCGCTTTTATAAGTGTATTTGTAAAACCAAAAACAGCATTGGAATATTCCCCATTTGCATTTGACAAAAGGGGCAAAGCATAAAACGCTCTATTAAGCAAACTGTTGCCGTCAATTATTACCAATTTTTCTACATTTTGTACTTGTGTCATCTTTTTATTCCTATTTAATTTATTTTTTCGTCTTTATAAAAAATTATGTAATTTTGTTTTTATTTTTGAGTTGTTTCATCAAGATATGTCGCTTCTAAGTCGCAAGTGTGAAATATACAAGCACTTGGGTACAAATAAAATGCAGTTGACAAATCATAACTTCCACCTAAAACTCGTTTATCAAATCCGCCCATATGCCAATTTATAGCCATTGCTTCTTCTCTTGACAATTTCATAAATCCAGAAATCATATAAACAGATTTTTCACCATGTCCATAAGGGAGAGTGTCGTCTAAATAGGCAAAATATGGAACTTTTGTCCATTCCCCATCTACCTTTACATTGCGATAATCAACTTTGTAACAATTAACCTTGCAAATGTCATGAAGAAGTGCAATCAGGGCAATACTTTCGTCTGTCAAAGGGGAATCTTCGCCAAATTCATCTTTCATCTTTTTGACAAATCTATCATAAACGTTTAGTGAATGGAAGCACAAGCCACCTTCTATAGCAGAATGAAATTTTGAACTTGCAGGTGCTTCAAAAAAATCTGTTGTCAAAAGATAATCTAAAAGTTCTTTTGCACCTTCTCTTTTGATATTTTTTGTATAAATATCTATAAACCTATTTTTATTTTCTTCCATATTTATGTTGATTTCCTTATTTTTCATAGTTTTTCCCTTTTAATTTATATTTTTTAATATTCTAGCATAAAATCAAACAAGTGTCTAAACATTTCCGCCACCTAAATCGGAAAATAAAAAAAGAGTTGATTTACAACTCCTTTCCTTAATTAATTATTCTGCTTTCTTTGTTGCAGTCTTTTTTGCTCTTGTTGTCTTTTTTACAGGCTCTTCAACTGTTTCAGTTTTCTTCTCTTCAACTTTTTCCACCTTTTTTTCTTCAACCTTTTCTACTTCTTTTGTTGCAGGTGTAGTTGTCTTTGCCTTGTTGAGCATAACTGTCAAACGAGATATCTTTCTGCTAGCTGTATTTGGATGAATAATCCCTTTGCTTTTTGCGCTATCAATATAAGAGATAAGACCTTTCAACATAGCTTCAGCTTCGTCAACATCATTCAAACAAGCAAGTCTATATTTTTTAACCATAGTTGCCATAGTTGATTTAACAAGTCTATTTTCTTCTCTTTTTCTTGCAATAACAGATACTCTTTTCTTTGCTGATTTAATATTTGGCATTGCTAACTCCTTTTTTATACCTAACAAGTCTATCATAACTATTTTATTTTTGCAACAATTTTTTTAAAACTTTTTTTATTGTTTTTTTAGATATGAAATTTTGTTTCTTATTCTAATAAAATTATTACTAATTTTTAAATTTTTCACAAAACAAATTTATTTTAAAATTGAAAAAATTAAAAACATAACGGCAGTCTTTCCTTCCAACTTGCCTGATTTTATATTTAAATCACATTCTATACAAAGGTCGTAAATTCTTTTTAACTCTTTTTGTGAAAAATATTTTAATTGTGCACGATATTTTGATATAGCATACTCTTTTACATTGAGCAAACTTGCAAGTTCTTGTGAACTTAACACACTACGACTAATAAAAAACAATCTTCTAAAATGATTTGTTATTATTGACACAATTGTTGCTGGTTGTTCCTTGTTTTTTATCATATCGTTGACAATTAAAATTGCTCTTTCCTTATCTTTGTTGCATATTGCATTGGTCAAATCAAAAATGACATATTCCAAATCTCTTTCAATAAAATTTTCTACATCTTCTTTTGTTATCTCTCCACCCTCACCCTTTACAAAAAACAACTTGTCAATTTGAGTGTCAATTTTTGTTATAGAATTGTTGCAATAATCACAAATCATTTGTTTTGTTTCTCTTGAAGATGAAAGGTTATATTTTGCCAACTTTTCACTCAAAAAATTTAGTAAATATCCTTGACTAACCGCTTTGCAATCTATATTTTCCACCTTGTCTTGAAAGGAAGAGAAAAAATCACTAGGTGTTGTTGAAAAAAATACAATACAAGTTGAGTTGCAAGGCTTGCTTAAATATTTTGTTATAACTTTCTTTTCCGCTTCGTTTTTCTTCCCCAAAAAATCATCTACTATGATAAGTCGTTTATTGTCAATAAGTGGTAACGCTTCGCAACTTTCAACAATTTTTGTCATACCACTATTATAATCATCACTTACTCTCATAATATTGAAATCAGGAAGAGATATGCAAAGGGCTTTTTCTATCATTTTAAGAGCTGACACAGTAAGATAACTCTCCCCACCATTTATCATATATGCGGGAAGGATTTCCCTTTTCAATTTATCTTGTAATTCTTCGTATTTCATTTTTTCTCCTATTATTTACTTTTTATAATTAAAATCTTATCATAAAATTGATGCAAATCTTGTTATAACAAATATGTAGTAGATATCGCCTTATCATCAAAAATATAACTATCCTTAACATTAAATCTTTCGTCCCAAAAAGACAATGTTGACTCTTCTTGATTGTATATTCGCATAATGTCTATTTCAAAACTTAAATTATTTTGCAAAAAATTGTCAAGTTTTTGTCCGTGTTCCAAATTTCCATTAAAAAACAAAATCCTTTGTGAGTTCCTTTCTACAAGCATAGCCTGTGGGATATTGTTGTAATAATAGTATTTTACCACCAACCCATTGTCAACACTAATTTTTTGGCAATCTTCTGCAAAAATAAATTTCAAGTCCGAATTTTCGTTCTTGATATTAGGTTTGTAATATTCTGGCACGACAATAATTGGCGAAAGCAAAGATAAGTAATCTAAATCACTTGCATAAAGTTTTCCGTCAATATTAAGAAATATAATGTATCTCATTTGATAAACTTTGTAGTCAATGATGTCATTATACAAAGTTAAGACATTTGATGTGTTGGGGTTAAACAAATAGAAATCTTTTTTATTTAATGTTGCAATTGTACTCATAGTGCTTTGTGGCATAAAACACAAAATGTTTTTATCACTTCTTCTAGGATAGTTGACAACAAGAAGCATAATTGTAATAAAAGAAACCATAAGATAGGAAACAAGTTGCTTTATAGGTAATTTTAGAACAACAAACTTGCTTACTAAAAACATATTTATATAATAAACAAATGTCAAAAAATCATCTAAATATGGAAGTTGTATTTGCCCATATGGAAGGGTTATAAAAAGTTTGTTAAGATACACAATTACATACAACATTGACTTTGGAAATAAATATAAAACACTACACGCAGGAATTATAAGCACAAAAATGTTTATCATAAACAAAATAATATAAAACACAGTAAAAAGTGGAATGATAAGCATATTGGCAAATGTTGACCATAAAAATAAACTTCCAAAATATCTCATTGTTATAGGCAAAAGTCCTAATTGAGCAGAAAGCGAAGATACAAGTGAAGACTTGATTTTCCCTAAAAAAACGCCTTTTACTTTGATAAATTTGAAAATATTATTAAAGCAAATCAAACCCAAAACGGCAAAAAATGTCATTTGAAAACCAATTTCAAAAGCATAAAGTGGATTAATCAACAAAAGGATACAACCAGACAAACTTATGGAGTTTAAAACGTCATATTTTCTAAAATAAATTCTACCTAGCAAACTCACGAGAGTCATAATTGTAGAACGAACGACAGGCGAATTAAACTTGCACAAAAAACAATAAAAAAGCAAAAATGATACTGTTACAATAAGCCCAATTTTTTTGTTTACTTTGAGTTTTTCCAACAAAAAATTTATTACAAGTGCCAAAATGCTAATATGCAACCCAGAAACAGAAAAAATATGTGCAACGCCCGATTGTCTAAACTCAGACACAATTTCTTCTTCAACAAAGTTGTTGTCCGCATACAAAGATGTCAATGCAAGATTGCCCATTCTTTCGCCAAATTGAGAAACAAGCAATTCCCTATTGTATTGTTTAAATCTTTCCGAAAAATCAGGATTTGCACCCAAACTTACAATGTCATCAACAACCAATTTTACAGAGTATTTTATATTGTTTGACACATAATAACTATTGAAAGTGTTGTCTTCTTTCAATGAATCTACTCCCGAGATTCTACTTGCAGAAAAAGACACCATATCGTACAATTCAAAAGGCAATTTTTCATTGTCGCCACTTAAATTGACAGAAAGTTTTCCATTTAATTGATGAACTTTCCCCGTTTGTTCGGTTATTTTTGCATTGCAAAGTGTAACATATCCAAATGAGTCGTTTATTTTCTTTATACTCTCCACCTTTGCCACAACAACCATATCGTCTAATGTACTAAAATAATCATCTTTGTAATTTTTTATAAAAATAAAAGAATAAGAAGTTAGAAAAATAAAAAAACAAGTGGATAGAGCAAAAAATACATATTTTTTTCTAAAAAATAAAAGGTACAAAAAAGAAATTGGAATAATAAAAAGTATAGAAAAATATAGACTGTTGTTCATTTTTAAACCTAAATAAACACAAAACAGCCCCAAAACAAAAATATAGAAAAAAGTGCGTAAATTTACTATCTTCTTTATTTTCATATTACTTCACACCAAAATTTTACATTATTTTGTAAAAAGTGTCAAAATATTATATCGCGACTTATAAAAATAAAAATATATTGAAAATTTTAGTGCTATAAAAAACTATTGATTTTTTGTTTTATGTAATATATAATCAATTGCGAAAGTTGAGTGAAAAGGAATATTATTCCCAATTCGTAATTATCTTTGTAGATGTTTAAAACATTGTTACGCTAGATTCTTTCATAAGAAAGTGAGTAATCACTTTTTTTCTTGTAACAAGCAAATTCCCCAATTTATGTTAAAAAGTTTTTTAAAACTATTGATTTTTTAAAAATAATTTGATAGAATAGCAAAGTAAATATGAGCCATCATAGTATAAGGGTTAGTACACTGGCCTCTCACGCCGGCAATATGGGTTCGAATCCCATTGGTGGTACCAAGTGTTGGACTTGAAGTCTGATAACTTTTCAGACAGAAAGTTCGGCTAAAACACTCAACCTATAGTCGTTTTCGACTGGGTTGTTTTTTTTATTATAAAATCAGTATACTTTGCTGAATATTTTATGTCATAATAAATATGAAAGGTGGTAAGGATAATTGTTTATGTTTAAATTTAAGATAACAAAGCAGTATGCTCAAGAGTTTGATGCAAAATGTGCAAAAGTAAATGCTCATGGATTTTTAAGATTTTTAACTGAGCCAGATGCAAATAATATATCTTTGATAAATATTTAATTGATCAAGTTGAAGATACTATCACATTTGAACAATCGAAACTCGACAGAGATATTCAATTAAACGAACAAAATATTTCAAATTATATGAATGAATTTTTTTCAAAATATATGCCACAAAAAGCGGAACAAGTTAGACAAATTCTTAGCAACACACACCCATATTTTATTGATAGCAATGGGGGAACGCATGTTAATTTTATTCCTGTAAAAAAGGAAGATAATCATTCAAGTAGTGTTGGACATCGCGGAAGACATTCTTTTCTTGATTTTAATGTTTATATCCACAATTCTCTTGATGATTTGAGAACAACCGCACATGAACTAGGTCATGCTCTAAGTTCTCATCATCAACATTTAATTGAAATGATACGTTCAAATGTTCCAACACAAGAAATTGATAAATATACGCAAAAAAGTTTTGAAAAGGACTGTGTTTGTGAAATTGAAAGCCATATAATTGAACGACTTTTCAATAGATTTTTGATAAAAAAAGGACTGTACACAAATGAAGATTTGGAAAATTATGAAAAAGGTCAGCAAGCAAGTTTATTTAGTGAAATTAACCTAATTAGAGAAGAAAAAGATATAATTAAAAATCTTCCATGTCCTGTAAGTTATGAAAGTTTGGATAATTTAGTCAAAGGATTACAAAAGAATAATCAAAGCAGACTTATTGATCGAGTGAAAAAAATACATGACGAAGATAAATGCAGTTCTTATATGTTTAGATATGTAGTCGGTAGAATTGTTGCAGATCAATGGATTAGGGGTTTTGAAAAAGCAACAAATCACCAAACGCGAGTCGAAATGCTAAATAAATTTCAAGCATACTTGGATAAAACTCATAAACTAGATTTAGATAGCGCTTGTGAAGATTTGTTAGGACAAAACTTCGCTTGTGTAATTGAAGATTATATAACCAC
>CAZLYY010000017.1:0-15943 GCA_964563895.1 uncultured Christensenella sp.
CGACAAACAGCATTTGCATCTTTTGGGTCAAATGTTCTATTGCCCCCAAAACATAGGACTGTTGGTTTTGTTATTATTCCATCTTTGTTTATGTCAATTTTTTCCCAATGATTTGGCTTGGTCCAATCTCGTTTTCCACATTGTGCAGGTGTTTCCTTAGGTTTATCAAAATATGTTTCTTCGTTATACATTTTTCTCTCTTTTTAATTGGCTGGGGTGGTAGGATTCGAACCTACGAAATATTGGAGTCAGAGTCCAATGCCTTACCGCTTGGCGACACCCCAAAGTTTTTGTCAATTTTTAAAAATTAACTACAACAATTATGATACAAAATAAACAAAAAATCAAGTAGTAAATGTTTTTTTGTTTATCAATTTATAAAATGGGCACAATTGCAAATAATAAAATATATTATATAAAACAGCTCTATATAATCTTAAAAAATAAAGCATTTATTTTAATAAAGCATACTACAATAAACGTGTAAAATAATGGATATAATTTAGAACTCTTGCATATGTCAATTTAGCAAAACTGAATGAACTCAATTCCCTTCCATCAAAAGATTTAAATGATATTACATCGCAATTTTCTAAAAAGTTTACAACTTTACAAAAGGAATCTACTATATCTTTATCCATCATAAGAGAATTTGGGACATTAAATATAATAAGTTCAATAAAATATTTATTTAAATCTCCACTCATTGCCCATTTGTTCATTAAAATTGTTTTGCGAATATTCTTAAAAATTCGGACTAGTCGTTTGTAATTTCCATGAGTTATAGTGTTTTTTTCTTCCATTTTTTCGTTATAAGCGAATAAATCTATTGGTTGAATATTTTTTTGCATTGGATCCCAAAAATTAAGAAGGGCCTTTTCGTCTAACTCATTGTAGGTTGCAAAACGTATCAAAATTTTAAAATTATATTGTTTGTTACACAATATTTTTAATCCATCATTTGTAAGCAATAAATAGGTCGTTTCATCAAAATAGGTTGCTAAAACATTTGAATAATCTAAAATAAATTTATCAAAAGTTCCTAAATTGGATACTTTTTCTTTATCTTTTTTTGACTTTACTTTTTTTAGATTGTTTAAAAAAGTTGAGTTATTGAAAATTAATTGAGGATTGTGTGATGCAATAACAATTTCAAGTTCCCCACTTTCATCTATAAAGGTGTCGTTTGTGTAATCGCCCATTGGAAAGATTCGCAAGGTTTCTTCTGTAAAAAGGTCCTTATATTCATTATTTTCAACAATTTCACTTAGTGCAGATGTAACGATAGAAAGTGCAGTCATATAAAATTCCTGCACTTTTGTTTTGTCAACACTATTAGCAAAATTTTTGATTACTTCTTTTTCCATTAACTTTTACTTTTTTGATATAGGTCTTATAACTTCAAGACCGCCCATATATTTTCTTAAAACTTCTGGGATTGTTACGCTTCCATCTTCATGTTGAAATTGTTCTACTATTGCAGGAAGAAGTCTTGATGTCGCCAAGCCACTTGCATTAAGAGTATGAACAAAATCTGTCTTTTTAGTATCATTATTTCTATAGCGAGTATTGTTTCTTCTTGCTTGATAATCTCCTGCATTTGATGCGGAAGAGACTTCTTTGTAGATTCCCATACTTGGAATCCATACTTCAATGTCGTACGTTCTTTTCATTGAAGCGGAACAATCACCTGCAGCCAACTTTGAAACTTGATAGTGTAGACCAAGTTTGGAGACCAAACGCTCTGCTTTTTCCACCAACTCATCAAATGCTTTTGGACTGTCTTCTGGTTTTGTATATTGGACCATTTCAATTTTATTAAATTGATGCCCACGAATCATTCCTCTTTCTTCTTGTCTATAACTTCCCGCCTCCCTTCTATAACAAGGTGTATAAGCAAAAAATTTCATAGGCAGTTTTTCTTCTGGAATGATTTCATTTTTATACATATTGACAAGCACTGTTTCTGCTGTTGGCAATAAAAATTTTGATTTTTCATCTTTATTGTCTATCCAATAGACTTCATCAACAAATTTTGGGAATTGTCCAGACCCAACACCACAATCATAGGATAACATATGTGGTGGTAAAATAAATTCATAACCGTCTTTAAGGTGCTCTTCAACAAAGAAATTAAGCAATGCCCACTCCAATTGAGCTCCTAGGCCACGATAAATCCAAGCGCCATTGCCTGAAAGTTTAACACCCCTATCATAATCAATTAAGCCCAAATCGACACATAAATCAACGTGGTTTTTTATCTTAAAATTAAATTCAGGTTTTTTATTTCCTTGTCTAATGACTTTATTGTTTTCTTTTCCACCACCCAACAAATCTTCATCAGGAACATTTGGTAGAACAATCAAAAAATCATAAATTTTCTTTTCTATATTAGATAATTTTTCATCTAAAGATTCAATTTGAGAGCCAAGAATTTTCATTTCTTCAAAAATTGATGATGTATCATGCCCTTCTTTCTTAAGTTTTGGAATCTCAGCGCTAACCTTATTTTTTCTAGATTTTAGTTTCTCTACTTCACCAATTATTTTTCTTCTTTCTTCATCCCAAGATATAACGGATGAGAAATCTACTTGACAGCCTTTTTTTAATAGTAACTCTTCCAATTTTTTTGAGTCATTTTTGATAAGTTCAATTGAAATCATTTTCTTCTCCTTATTTTCGTTTAATTATACTATAATCATTTAAAAATAGTCAACTTTTGTTTGCCAATTTTATCATCTATTGGTAAAATATTTGTGGAATGGAAAATAGAAGCAAAAAAAATGATTATTTTAAGGAAAGAAATGCAAAAAATCAGCGACAAATAATGAGCAATTTGTCCTTGCTTCCCTATTTTTGCTACGAATTTATTGCTGGGATTGAAAGCAAAACGACATCTCTTACTAGGTTGAATTATACCCAAGATTTAAAGGTTTTCTTTCAATTTTTAACTACTGATTGTCAAAATTTTGTAGGTATACAAATTAAAGACATTACTCTTGAAGACCTTGCTAAACTCAAAGTTGATGATTTAGAGTTATATTTAAATTATTTAACGAGTTATGACAAAAACGATAAAAATTTTCAAAATAGTGCTTGTAGCAAGGCACGAAAATTATGTGCAGTTCGCAGTTTGCTAAAATATTTTTATAATAAAGATAAATTGCCTGAAAATGTCTCTGCAAAAGTGGATACCCCAAAGATTAGAGAAAAAGAAATTATTAGACTTGAAGTTGATGAAGTTGTCAAATTGCTTGATAGTGTTGAAAATCCAAATGGCTTTTCAAAAAGACAAAATTCATATAATAAGTTGACAAAAAAAAGAGATGTCGCAATTTTAACTCTTCTTTTAGGAACCGGTATACGTGTAAGTGAATGTGTTGGAATAAACATTGATGATATAGATTTTGATACAAATAGTTTTAAAATTACACGAAAAGGTGGCAACCAAGTTGTTTTGTATTTTTCAGATGAAGTAGCCATTGCTTTGAAAGATTATTTGCAAGATAGGCTTTCTAATGAAGAGGTAGACAAAAATGAAAATGCCCTATTTTTGTCATTGCAAAATAAAAGAATTGGGGTTCGTGCTGTTGAACAACTTGTAAAAAAATATGCAAAAAATTGTGTCCCACTAAAACATATAACCCCGCATAAATTGCGAAGTACTTATGGTACAAATTTATATCGTGCGACAGGAGATATCTATATTGTTGCAGATGTTTTAGGTCATAGAGATGTAAACACTACAAAAAAACATTATGCAGCAATCAGTGAAGATGCAAGAAGAAATGTTGCAAATATATTAAAATTAAGAGATAAAGAAGACTAAATCCTTTTAAATATTTTATACATATAATTTTTTACATTATTAATATTTTCTAATTAGGCCAACAACCTTGCCCAAAATAACAACTTCATTTGATATGATTGGAGCATAATTGTCATTTTCTGGCATCAAACGAATATTTGTGCCGTCATTATAATACCTTTTTACAGTTGCGCTATTGTCAATCATAGCAACAATGATTTCTCCATTGTCAGCAAAATTTTGTTTGCGAACAATTACCTTGTCTTTATCATATATCCCTGCTTTAATCATACTATCTCCATTTATTGTAAGCATAAAGCAGTCCACACTTGGCAAATTAAATAGCTCCACTGGTAAATCATATACTTCATCATAGTTTGAAAAAGCAAAAATTGGTTGACCGGCTGCAACATTGCCTAAAAGTGTCACCTTTTTTGTTTTGTTCGCTAAATTGCTTGAAACAAGTTCAATGCTTCTATTTTTGCCTACTCCACGTTTAATTTTGCCTAATTTTTCTAATTTGTCTAAATAATAACTAATTGTAGCGGTAGAATTAACTCCAATTTTTGACATAATCTCTCTAACTGTTGGCGGATATCCAAATTGTAAAACATTGTTTTCTATACACTTATATACACTTTCAAGTCTTTCATCAATTTTTTTTCTTCTCAATTTTATAACTCCAATATAAATTTATAACAAATTAGATACAATTTGTCAAACATTTGTTCTATTAAATTTTGTGTGTTTCAAAAATTTTATTGGTAAAAGATTATGTAAATTGTTGACTTTTTTAAAATAATAAATATAATACATAGTGTTATAAAAATTGATTGACAAAGGGGAATAGTTCAAGGGTAGAGCTATGGTCTCCAAAACCATCGATGAGGGTTCGAATCCTTCTTCCCCTGCCAAACATAGAAAGCCTGCAATGGCTTTTTTTGTTTGTATTGGGAAATCACATTTTTAGCGAACAGAACGGCGTGATAGCCTTGTAGTAAAAATAGAAAATTTAATACAATTAGATTAAAACAAAAATTTGTTAAAAAATAAGTATTTGGGTGGAGTGAACTTTCTTTCCCTACCAAACAAATAAAAGACCTAATTGGTCTTTTATTTGTTTCTATACCATCTGATTATTTGTATAAGCTGTTTGTTTGAATAAGATATGATGCATTATTTAAATTTGTTATATTTGTTTCAATAAAACATAATGCTATATATTACAATATTAAAAAACACTAGAAATCTGGGATATTTGTTCCAAATAACTAGTGGTTTTTAAATTTAAATTTTAAATATAATTTTATTATTTTGCGACATCGCTAGCCCTTGTTTCCCTTATGACATTTACTTTTATTTGTCCTGGATATTGCAATTCACTTTCAATTTTTCTAGCAATATCTTTTGCAAGGAATACCATTTTTTTATCATCAATTTCTTCAGGTTTAACCATAATTCTAATTTCTCGTCCTGCTTGAATTGCATAAGATTTTTCAACCCCCTTGAAACTATTAGCAATATTTTCAAGGTTTTCAAGCCTTTTAATGTATGCATCAAGCAATTCCCTTCTTGCCCCTGGTCTGCTACTAGAAATAGCATCTGCAGTTTGGACTATGATGGCTTCAAGAGACCTAAACTCAACATCACCATGGTGGGCTTCAATACAATGAACAACTTCTGCTGATTCCTTATATTTTTTTGCCAACTCAACACCAATAGATACATGTGTGCCTTCTTGCTCGTGGTCAAGAGCTTTGCCTATATCGTGCAACAAGCCTGCTCTTTTTGCAATTTTTACATTTGCACCAAGTTCACTTGCCAAAAGTCCTGCCAAGTGGCATACTTCCAAACTATGTTTTAAAACATTTTGTCCATAGCTTGTTCTAAATTTTAAACGGCCCAAAATTTTGATAAGTTCTGGGTGCATATTTATAACACCAGACTCATAGACAGCATTTTCGCCAGCTTCTTTTATAACTGCATCAACTTCTTTTTGAGCTTTTTCTACAATTTCTTCTATTCTAGCAGGATGAATACGCCCGTCCATAATAAGTTTTTCAAGTGCGACACGAGCAATCTCTCTCCTATAAGGGTCAAATCCAGACAAAACAACAGCTTCTGGTGTATCGTCAATAATCAAATCTACCCCTGTAGCATTTTCTATTGCACGAATGTTTCGTCCTTCTCGTCCAATAATTCTACCTTTCAATTCGTCATTTGGTAGTGGAACAACCGTTACTGTTATTTCGCTTGTAATATTTGTTGCACATTTTTGGACAGCCAAGGTAACAATTTCCCTTGCTTTTCTTTCTGCGGTGTCTACAGCATCTTCTTCCATTTGCCTTATTGTTTGAGCACAATCCATTTTTGCTTCATCAACAAATTTATCAATCAATTGTTTTTTTGCTTCTTCTTTTGATATCCCCGATACTTTTTCAAGTGCTTGGGTTATCTTTTCACCTTCCCTATCAACTTCCTTTTTTGCTTCTTGTAGCTCTTCTTCTCTTTGCCTTAAATTGTCTAGCATTACATCCAAGGATTCAGCCTTTTTGTCAAGGTTTTCTTCCTTTCTTTGCAAAGATTCCTCTTTCATTGTAAGTCTATTTTCGGATTTTGAAATCTCATTGTAACGTTCTGCTATTTCCGCATCACATTTTTCTTTTAGCGAATGTATTTCTTCTTTCGCCTCTAAAATTGCTTCTTTTTTTGCTGTTTTTGCTTCAGCATAAGCATTTTCTAAAATTTTAGTCGCATTGTTTTTTGATTGAGTTGCTTTTTTTGATATTAAAAAATATGTTACACTAATACCAGCGCCAATACTTAAAACACAAGCGACCAAAAACCAAACTATTGGTATCATTTAGCCACTTCCTTTTTAAAATAAATTATCAAAATTCAATATTATCTATCAATTATTTTGATTATATATAGTTTAACAATTACTTTTTGTTATGTCAAACAAATTTGTGGGTAGCAAAAAAAACGAATTGAAAATGCTTTTAAAGTTCAATTCGTTTTTGCTAGTTTAATAAATATTTTATTTGTTATATTTTTAAAATTTCTTGATTTGCTATTGCATCTTTGATAAGAGATTCTCTATCAAGCAATGTTTCGTTCTTTTCAACCCTATCAAGTTTTGGATGAGTAACAGGTCTTTTTGGTAAAAAGACACTACAACAATCTTCATAAGGCAAAATTGAAGTTTCATATGTGCCGATTTTTTCTGCTATTTGAGATATTTCAACTTTATCAAAACTGATAAGCGGCCTAAAAACAGGCAAATCTTTTGCCATTTTGTTGGTTGATGTTATCCCTTCCACAGTTTGACTTGCTACTTGTGCCAAGTTTTCACCTGTTATTATAGCGGTGCAATCGTTTTCTTTTGCAACACGTTCGGCTATATCCATCATAAAGCGTCTTACCAATGTTACCATATATTCATCATCACAATTTTTATGAATTTCTTCTTGAATATGTGTAAAAGGAATGATGTGTAGAGTGATATTCCCTGTATATTTTTTTATAATATGAGCCAAATCAACAACTTTTTGTCTTGCTTGTTCGCTTGTATAAGGATAACTATGAAAATGTATCGCTTCAATTTGCAATCCACGTTTTGCCATAAGAAAACCTGCCACTGGGCTATCAATTCCGCCACTTAAAAGCAACATTGCTTTCCCAGATGTCCCAACAGGCATACCCCCCAAACAAGCAATTTTATCATAATATATATAAGTCTTTCCATTTTGTCTAATTTCAACAAATACTTCTTGTTTTGGCGAATGGACATCAACTTTTACATTTGGATTGTTTTCCAAAATAACCCCACCCAACAAGGCTTCTAATTTATTTGATGGGATTTCAAATCTTTTATCCGCACGTTTTACTTCAACTTTAAAAGTTTTTTCAACAAGTTTTATTTTTTTACAATTTTCTACAATATTTTCAAGTGAAGTGTCAATCTCGTCTGCAACAGATAAAGAAACAACACCAAAGACACTCTTTATGGCATTAATTATTGTATCTAAATCTTCATCGGCAAAATTTTCAACAAGAAATCTTCCTGCTGTTTTTGTAAGATTGCAGTCAAAATCTTTTAATCTCCATTTAATATTTTTATACAAAGTATTTTCAAAAAAAGAATAGTTTTTTCCTTTTAAAAATATTTCACCAAATCTAATTAAAATTGCTTTTTTCATATTTTTTCCTTAATGATTTATTATTTCTTTTAATTCCAAAATCAATTGGTCTATTTCGCTTGTTGTATTGAGATGCGAAAAACTTATTCGTATTGCACCTATAATTTGAGATTTGTTATATCCCATATTTTCAAGAACTCTATTCCCTACTTTGCTTGAAGAGCAAGCAGAGCCTGTCCCTATGCAAATGCCTTTTGAATCAAGTTGTCGCATAATTGTTTCACCACGAAAGCCTTCAAAAAATAAGCTAACAATGTATGGCGAGTTATCATCATTTGTTACTAGAGTTGCTTTGGGAATATTTGTTGTTATATTTTCTATAAAATATTTTTTTAGTGTTTTTACTTTGTCAAAATTCTCTTTTTGATTAGAAAATTGTTCTTTTATTGCTTCATAGAAAGACATTATTCCAGCCGGATTTACTGTGCCAGACCTTAGTGTAAACTCTTGTCCGCCACCATAATTGATATTTTTTATTTTTGTTCCATTTGAAATATATAATGCGCCTATTCCTTTTATTCCCTCTATTTTGTGAGCGGACATTGATAAAAGATTAATTTTGCATTTTTTGACGTCTATATCAATTTTGCCAAATCCTTGTACTGCATCTACATGAAAGACTACATTTTTACAATGTTTATCCAAAAGTTTTCTTATTTGCAACAAATTGTTTATTGCACCAGTTTCATTGTTAACAAACATTATTGATACAAAAGCGACATCATTATCAAGCATACTTTCAAATTTTTCATAATCAATTTGTCCGTTTTTATTTAGTGGAATAAAATAGACATCATAACCCCTTGACTTTAATTCCATTGCAGTGTTATATACTGCTGGATGTTCACCTGCCGAAAATAAATATTTCTTTTTTTTATCTTTTGCTGAACCTAAAATAGCAAGATTGTTTGATTCTGTTGCACCTGATGTGAATATAATCTGATCACTTATTTTATCACCATGAAGACAACCAATAATTTCTCTTCTAACAGTGTTTATTTGTTGAGATAAATTGAAAGCACAAGAATAAGGAGCTGAAGGATTGTAATATTCTTCAGTATTTATTTTGTTAAACATATCCATAGCTTTTTTGCAAGGTTTTGTTGTGGCAGCATTGTCAAAATATATCATTTGTTTCTCCTTTTCTTGTCTTTACATTATTGCTTAAATATGACGTGGTTTGTCATATTATAATTAAAAAATATTAATCAATTATTTTATAAAACATATAAAACGAATTTAATACAAACTAACTTTTTAGTTTAGTTGTAATTTTGGTTTATAGTTTTAATTTAATATTATTTTGTTCAAATTTATTTATAACTGCAGTGTGGAATGTGTCTATATCTTGTGTGTTTAAAGTTCTATCCAAACTATTGACTTCATAATGCAATGTATAACTTTTTGTTCCATTTGTATTTTCATAAATATCAAGCAATGATACTGAATAATTGAGAGCAGTTTCAATTCCATTTGCAATTTCTATAATATCCTTATACAACTTGTCTTTTGGAATAATAAAGTTAAAGTCAAGTTTTGTTGTTGGATATTTGCTTATTTTTTCAAATTTTGTATTTAGTGAATTGCATTTTGTAAGTTTTGAAAAATTTATTTCAAACCCTACGACATTGCAGTTTTCATCTATTTTTTCACTGCAAGCAGGATGAATAGCAAACATATCTCCAACTAAAACATCATTTGCAAAAATTTTATAATAGTTTTTAGGATGATAATATTCAACAAGTGGTTTTTCAAGATTGAGAGTTAACTTCATTTTGAATATAAAATCAAATAAAAAGTTTACCATATCACGCAAATTGTAAAGCATTTCTTCAAGTGTATCATTTGTATTATAAAGCAAAACACCAAGGCTTTTTGTTTCATCCGCAAGATTGTCTTCTGTCATATTTTTTACCACACGACCGACTTCAAATGTCCCAAAATTATTAAAATTTGATTTGTTGTCCATAACGACTTTTAATAAACTTGGTATCATAGTGCTACGGATTTTATCATTTTCTTTGTTGATTGAATTGACACACTTAATAACACTTGTAGGATTGATATCTAGTGCTTTATTTGTTGCCATATCATACCAAACATAAGAGTGTGTCTCATTTAAATTGAATTTTTGTGCCAAAGCATATTTTGTGTCATATTCAAGTTTTATAGCACTATCAAGCAAGGCTGGTTTAAGTGGTTGTTTTATTGATTTTGGGGTTATATTGTCATAACCATATACCCTTGTAATTTCTTCAACCAAATCGGCTTTGCCATTTATATCTTTTGTGGCCCTAAATGTTGGAACAAGGAATTTGTACACCCCATTTTTATTTGAAAGCAATTTAAATTCCAAACTTGTCAAAATTGATAAAATGGTTTTTTCAGGGATATCAATACCAACAAATTTATCAACATACTCTTTTGTGAGTTCAATCTCTAGTTTGTCATATTTTTTTGTATAACTATCTACTATAGAAGAAGATATTTCGGCATTTTTGTCTTGTTTCTTTATAAGGTAAACCATACGAAGAAGAGCAGTCATAGTAAGTTCAGGGTCAAGAGATTTTTCGTACCTTGCACTTGCTTCCGTTCTCATACCTAGACTTGTAGCAGTAGTTCGTACTTTATATGAATCAAAATTTGCGGATTCTATAAGCACACTTGTTGTTGAGTCTGTTATTTCGCTGTTTTCTCCACCCATAATGCCTGCCAAAGCAACAGGTGTTCCATTGGTTGCAATAACCATATTTCCTTTTTTGAGAAGCCTATTTTCGCCATCAAGTGTTTTGAAATCTAAATCATTTTCAAGATTATAAACTTCAATTTTTTTGACAATATCGCCGTCAAAAGCGTGCATTGGTTGCCCAAGTTCAAGCATAACATAGTTTGTCATATCGGCAAGCAAATTTATCCCACGCATACCACAATAGAACAACCTTATTTGCATATTAAGAGTTGATTTTTTGCGTGTAACATTTTTCATACTAGCGGTTGAATATCTATAACAATCTTTGCTTTTGACAATGAGTTCTGTTTTTGGCTTGTTTTCAAAATCTTTTTTATCCGCCACCAATAAAGGCTTTAGTTGTCTTCCGCACAATGCAGAAATTTCTCTCGCAATGCCATAATGTCCCCACAAGTCAGGACGATTTGTAAGAGATTTGTTGTCTACTTCGAAAACAATGTCTTCGATGTCAAGGACATCTTTAATATCAGCACCTACTTTTGCATCGTCATCAAGTTCTACAATGCCACTATGGTCATCTGAAATGCCAATTTCGTCTCCACCACAACACATACCATAACTTTCAACACCTGCAAGTGTTGCTTTTGATATTGTTATATTCCCTAATTTTGCTCCTATTTTTGCAAGGGCTGTTTTTAAGCCTACTCGCACATTTGGTGCTCCGCATACAATTTGCAAAGGTTCCTTATCGCCTGCATCAACTTTAAGAAGGTGCAACTTCTTGCTATTTGGCACGTTTTCCACGCTTAAAATCTCACCAACAACAACTCCTGAGATGTCTTTCCCTTTGTATTCAATACCTTCTACTTCGGCAACTGACATTGTAAACTTGTTTATAAGTTTTTCTATGTTAACTCCATCTAAGTCAACAAAATCTTTTATCCAATTGATTGATACTTTCATAATTTTCTCCTATTTTATACCTGCTTGAGATAATGCTTTTATATTTCCGCTATTTAACAAACGAATTTCCGTTATATCATAAGTCATCATAGCAAGTCTTGAAAATCCAAGCCCAAAAGCAAATCCTTGATATTCGTCTGGGTCAATGCCTCCCATTCTTAAAACATTAGGGTGAATCATTCCACATGGGCACAACTCAATCCAGCCACCATGCTTGCAAACTCTACAACCTTTTCCATCGCAATATGGACACGAAATATCAAGTTCAAATCCAGGTTCAACAAATGGGAAAAAGCCCGGACGAAGTCTAACATTTATTTCCTTTTTAAAGACATGGGTTAACATTTCTTTCATAAAATAGATTAAGTTGGAAACAGAAACACCTTTATCAATCATCATACCTTCTATTTGGAAGAAAGTATTTTCGTGGCTTGCATCAAGTTCTTCATTTCTAAAACATCTACCTGGGAAAATTGCCTTAAGTGGTGCTCCATATTTACGCATAATTCTATTTTGAGCGGCAGATGTATGAGTTTTGAGTACTTGCCCATTGTCAAGATAAAAAGTATCTTGCATATCTCTTGCTGGGTGGCTTTTTGGAACATTGACTGCTTCAAAATTGTTGTATTCTGTTTCAATTTCGTTGCCGTCTTCCACGGTAAAGCCCATACTTAAAAATATGTCTATAACTTCATTTTGAATAATGGTAATTGGGTGCAAACTCCCATGTTGTTTGCAAGATGGAACGGTCAAATCTAAATCTTTTGTTTCGTTAATTTTGTTTAAGATTTTTTGTTTAGCAAACTCTTTTTCTCTTTGTTCCATAAGTGTTTGAAGGTCTTGCTTAATTTTATTGACAGTTTGTCCAAAAGTCTTTTTCTCTTCGTTTGGCAAATCTTTAACTTTTTTCATAAGTTCGGTAATTTTTCCTGTTTTGCCAAGATAAGTTGCATAAAAATTAGACAAATCTTGAAAGATTTTTGTCTCTTCTAATTCTTTTTTTGCTTTGATAAAAATTTCATCTAACTCTTTCATATCTTTTTCCTTTTTTTATTTTTAAATTTTTGTAAAAACAAATTGTTAACCTTGAAGTTTTTGAATTTGTACCACTTTTTAGGCTTATAAAAAAACTTCTCCCATAGCAATAGGGCGAAGTTCCGCTGTACCACCTATTTTTGATTTCGGCTCAAAAAAAGTACAAATTTGGGCTAAAATCCTTGTTTATGCTATTACGGGCATACCCGTCTTTGACTACTTATGTTCCCCAAAGAAGCTAAAAAGTGAATTCATTTTTGCACTTCTAACAAGCCTTTTTCAGCACTCCATTTTAGGAGAAGGCTCTCTCTTTTTTAAAAGTTGAGTTTAACTCGCAAAAACTACTAGTCTTTCATCATCGCTTTTACAAAAATTATAAACAAAGACATTTTATCAAATATAATATATTTGTCAACTTTATTTTTCAACTTTTTTGTGATTTGCGAAACAAAATTGCATAGAATTCAAATATATACACCTATATTAAGATTTGTAATTTGAAATTTATATTTATTTAAACATAAATTTTATTTTAAGTCGTCCAATGATGTTATATTGAAATATGTATTTGGGACTTTGCCTACAATAACAAATTCACTTGCAATATAACTATTTTTGCAAGTTATTATTTTTATCCCAAAAGGCAAAATAAGTGATGCTTCATTTTCTATTTCAACATATATTTTATGGCTTGTTTGATTTATTCCACAAGAAGTAAATGAAGTATAAAACGAGCACTTTGCATTGCCTATTGGGTTTACTTTAAAACTAATATTATCCCCAATCCCAGATAGAAAAGCAATTCCTGTAAGAGTTCCAATGGGGATATTTACTCCCATTGTGGTTGCTTCATCTATTTTGTTTTGAGTAGATAAAGCAAGTGTGTTCCCTATTCTGTTTATCTCATTGGTATTTGCTTTTATGGATAAAATTTCTCCACTTTGGGAATAATTCACTTCAACAAGGTCAGTGTAATTTATGGTTGCTATTTCGTTTATAGCATTGTTAGATGAAATTGTAAGCATTTTATTTATTTGGGCTTCTCCATATGCTAGCACAATTGGATTAACAACATTTTTTAAGAAAGCAAATATACTTGCCAAGCAAAGAATTGCAATAAGAAGAAAAATTAACAACATTTTTTTAAGTTTTTTCTTTTTTGCAATTTTTATTTTATTTTTTACATATTGAGATTGATATTCTTGACAATTCACATATATTTTTATGACAAAAAGTTACAAAATATGCCTTTTGATTTATGATTTTTTACTATGGGATTTAAAAATCAAAGCAAATATATACCCAAACCCTACGGCAGCGGTTATACCTGCGGATGTTGCGGTCAATCCACCATTAAATATCCCTAAAATACCAAATTCTTTTACCGCTTCCATTGCACCCTTTGCAAGAGATGCTCCAAAGCCTATAATGGGCACTGTTATTCCTGACTTTGCAAATTCCTTTATAGGTTCAAACAACATCACTGCTTGCAAGAAAACACCTATAAGTTCAAACAAAACAAGTATTCTAGCGGAAGTCATTCTTGTCCTAATTATCAAAATTTGGGCTAGCAAACATACAAAACCGCCAACACCAAATACAATTAAATATTGTAAAAAAGTATCCATCTTATTTCCCCTTTTCTATAACAAGTGCGTGTGCTATACCCGGAATAGTTTCCCCTTGTTGAGTTGAAGTGGTGCTAACCAATGCTCCTGTGGACATAATTATAATTTTTTTATAATCACCCGAATCAAGTTTGCTTAAAATGTAGGAGTTTATAACACTTGCACTACAACCGCACCCACTTCCACCCATAAAAGTTTTTTGATTGCTACTATAAATCATTTGTCCGCAGTCGCAATAATTTTCGCCTATTTTATAGCCATAACTTTCAAGCAAATCAACCAAAATTTCGCTTCCCAATTTTCCCAAGTCGCCTGTTACAATAAGGTCATAATCGCTAGGAATGGTGTTTGTATCTTTAAAAAGATTTTTTAAAGTATCCGCCGCAGCAGGTGCCATGGCAGCACCCATATTGTTCATATCATTTATTCCATAATCAATTACTCTACCAAAAGTTGCGTGAGTTATATTGTGCCCTTCGCCATCATAGGATAAAATTGTACACCCAGCGCCAGTTACTGTCCATTGTGAAGTTGGTGGTCTTTGACAACCAAGTTCCAAGGGATAACGAAATTGCCTTTCAGCAGTTGAAAAGTGGCTACTTGTTGCACAAGCAACTTTACTTGCACAACCGCCATCAATAATGCAAGCACCCACAGCCAATGCTTCTGTCATAGTTGAACAAGCACCAAAAAGACCAATAAAAGATGTTTGAAGTTGTCTAGCGGAAAAAGTAGCAGATATAATTTGATTGAGCAAATCACCACTAAGTAAAATATCAATATCGGTTGAAAGTAAATTTGCTTTGTCAATAGCACCACTTATTGCCTGTTCAAGCATTTTTCTTTCTGCTTTTTCATAAGTCTTTTCATTAAAAGCATCGTTTTTTAAAATATAGTCAAAATAACTTGATAAAGGGCTTAAACCTTCCTTTGGCCCAACAATTGAATAACCACTTAATATTTTTGGTGGTAATGTAAATTTTATTGTGTTTTCTCCAATTTTTTTTATCATAACAACCCCACTATATAATAAATTAATCCTACAAGCATACTTGATACTATGCCTGTAACTATAACAGGCCCTGCAATAGTAAACATCTTGACACATAAACCAAAAATGAGCCCTTCGTTTTTAAATTCAATTGCCGGACTTGCAATTGAGTTTGAAAAACCTGTAATTGGGACAATAGAACCTGCTCCTGCAAAGACACCAATTCTATCGTAAATGCCAAGACCTGTCAAAAAAGAGGCTAAAAAAATCAAAATAACCAAAGTGTATGCTTGTGTGTCATCTTTTGAAAGTGTTGGAAATATTGCTGATAAGCCGTCAAAAATACCTTGCCCAATGCAACAAATAAGCCCACCTACAATAAACGACCAAAGTAATGATGGAAAAAATTTTGTTTTAGGCAATCTATTTTCTACATAGTTGCAATATTGTATGTTTGTTTTGTTTTTATCCATTTTTCATTTTCCTTTTTAAAAATAATGGACAAAAAATTTGTTTTTAAACAAAAATTTATATTTTTATATGAAAAATAAATAATTTTTTAAAAGATATATAAACTATGGTTAAAAGGAGAAAAATAATGAAAAAGTTTTTTGTAATAATGTCTTT
>CAZLYY010000018.1:0-15597 GCA_964563895.1 uncultured Christensenella sp.
ATTATTTGTTTTACAGTAATAATAGGTGCTTCAATGATTGCAAAAGAATATTCTGATGGAACAATAAAATTATTATGCGTCAAACCATATAATAGACATAAAATACTTAGTGCAAAAATTATGGCGACAATGTTTATTTCGTTTATTTTTATATTAGTTGCAACCATTGTTTCGTTTATAGTCGGATATTTCCTTTATGGCATATCCTTCCCTGCTACATTAATTATTTTTAATAGCACAACAGCCTTTTCGATTTCAATTTGGCTCGCCTTTTTGATTTATATTGGTTGCATAATGTTAAAAGTATATATTTATACGATTTTAGCAGTTATGATTTCAGTTTTATTCAAATCTCATATTGCTTCAATTTGTGTTTCTTGTGGAATTTATATAATAAATATTGCAACGACATTTGCATCGGCTGGTGCAAATTGGATAAAATACAACATTTTTGCAAACATTGATTTATTCAAATACTTTGGCGGAAGCTTTACAAATAATACCACAAATATTGGGTTATCAAAGATTTTTTATTCCCCGGTTTTTAACGGAACAAATTTTTACATTAGTCTCACAATTATTGCTTGTTTAATAGTTGTTTTTAATGCAATATCCTATTCAACATTCAAAAAAAGAGATATCCTTTAACACCTTTAACAAATTAAATAAAATATCCTTAATGATATAAAATAAGTATTTCGTAAATTTTAATAAGTTTATTTCTTAGATAATAACTTGTTAAAATCTAACAAAATTAAAAAGAGACTTTGCATATAACTTAATGTAGAGTCTCTTTTGTATGTTTTGTTCAAAAAAATTACTAATTTTATATATCTAATAAAATAAGAAGAATGTCTTAAAACACCCTTCTTATTTATTTTTAAAACTTATTCTATTTAAATTCATTAAAGTTTTTTAATTTTTAAAAAATTAAATCTTAATATTTAATTAAATATAAAAATTTTATGATTTCTTGATAATTTTACTAATTTGTTCCCTAGCCAATTTATCGCATCTATTATTCATTTCATTGTCAGAATGCCCTTTTACTTTATGAAAAGCAACTTTATGATAATTAATTCTTTCAAGAAGTCTAACCCACAAATCTTTATTTAGGACTTCATGCTTTGAACTGTTCTTCCAGTTCTTGTTTTGCCATTGTTGTAACCAGCCTTCCAAAATGGCATTGCAAACATATGCCGAATCACTATATAAATCCACATTGCTCTTTACTTTTAAGGCTTCCAACCCCTTTATAACAGCCATCAATTCCATACGATTGTTTGTTGTTTCAAGTTCCGCACCAGCGACTATTTTTTCATTGCCTTTATAATTTAAAATAGCACAATAGCCACCGGGTCCTGGATTGTTTGAACAAGCCCCATCTGTATAAATTACAACTTCTTTCATCTTGTTTGCTCCTTTTCTTGTTCACATCGTTGCAAATTTTTAATTATATTTTATCTAAAGTTTGTTTTAATAATAATTAAAAATAAACAAAAGCATATTATATTAGCACTTTTATAAATAAAGACTATGCTCTATATAATATTGTTTAACACACTCTAAATTTTTAGCAAAAGAATATTATCATCAACTAAAATAAGATTCTATCTTAATATATTAAACTTCATCATTAAATATTTTTGAATTAATATAGCTTTTTAAATCTTCAACTTTGATTCTGTCTTGCTTCATTGTATCTCTATCTCTTACTGTAACAGAATTATCTTCCAATGTATCAAAGTCTATTGTTACACACAAAGGAGTCCCTATCTCATCATGGCGTCTATATCTTTTGCCGATACTTCCCGCTTCGTCATAATCACAAACAAAATCTTTTTGAAGAGATTTAAATATTTCTCTTGCTTTTTCGCTTAAATTTTTTTGCAAAGGCAAAACTGCAACTTTTATTGGTGCAAGTTTTGGTAAAATTTTTAAGACAACTCTTGTTTCGCCATCTTCCAATTTTTCTTCCGTATAAGCATTTGCAATAAGTGTCAAGAACAATCTATCTGCACCAACGGAAAATTCCACAACATATGGAATAAATTTTTCATTGGTTATAGGGTCTGTGTAAAGCATATTTTTCCCAGAGAACTTGCTATGTTGTGTCAAATCATAATTTGTCCTATTATGAATCCCATTCAATTCTTCCCAACCAAAAGGATAATGGAAAATTATATCAGTTGCTGCTTTTGCATAAAAAGCAAGTTTATCGTGGTCTTTGAATTTTAATTTTTCTTCTGGCAAACCAAGTGAATGATAGAATTTCATAACTTTATGTTTGTACTCTTCAAAAAATTTCTCATCTTGACCTTCTTTGCAAAAAAGTTGATATTCCATTTGTTCAAATTCAATGGTTCTAAACACAAAATTTCCAGGAGTTATTTCGTTCCTAAATGATTTCCCTATTTGTCCAATGCCAAAAGGAATCTTTGCACGCATTGTTCTTTGCACATTAAGGAAATTGACATATTCTCCTTGGCAAGTTTCAGGACGAAGATAAATAATATCACTATTATCTTCTGTTACCCCTCTTTTTGTTTGGAACATCAAATTGAAATTCTTGATTTCAGTGAAATCACATTTGCCACAATTTGGACATTTTATTTCGTGTTCCTTGATATATTTTGACATTTCTTCCTTACTCATAAGGTCAACTGCCATATCAATATTGTGTTTTGCATTATAATCAGAAATTAATGTATCTGCTCTATGACGTGTTTTACAATTTTTGCAATCCATTTTTGGATCCGAAAATGATGCAACGTGTCCGCTTGCTTCCCATACTCGTGGATTCATAAGTATTGCACAATCTACACCATAACTATTTTCATCTCGTGTAACAAAATATTCCCACCAAGCACGTTTGATATTGTTCTTCAATTCAACCCCTAGTGGACCATAATCCCAAGTATTTGCCAATCCGCCATATATTTCACTTCCTGGAAACACAAATCCCCTATTTTTGCAATATGCAACTAGTTTTTGCATTGTAACTTCTTCCATAAATAACCTTCTTTATATCAATAAAATGTTTTTAATAATTTTTTACGCCTTTTCAACAACGGCTTTTGTTTGACGAGCAATGCTCATTTCCTCATCAGTAGGAATAACATAAACTGCAACCTTTGAACTATCTTTTGAAATCTTGTAATTTACCCCTCTAACAAAATTGCGGTTGCCTTCCACATCAAAATCAACCCCCAAGTAGTCAAGTCCGTTCATAACAGTTTCTCTTATGTCTGCTCTATTTTCGCCAGTCCCAGCACTAAAAGCAATAGCATCAACTCCGCCCATAACAGCAGAATATGCCCCAATATATTTTTTTATTGAATAGCAGAACATATCAATAGCAAGCCTTGCTCTATCATTGCCTTCTTCTTTTGCTTTGATAACATCTCTAATATCGTTGCTTATTCCACTAACACCCAAAAGGCCACTTTGCTTGTTAAGTGCATTTAAAACATCAACGACATTCTTCTGTTCTTTATTCATAACAAATTCTACTACCGCCGGGTCTATATCACCACTTCTTGTTCCCATCATCAATCCTTCAAGTGGTGTAAATCCCATAGAGGTATCAACACACTTTCCATATTTTACAGCAGCAACACTAGCACCATTCCCAATATGACAAGAAATTATTTTAAGTTTTGAAATGTCTTTTCCCATTTCCTTTGCAAGTTCTTTTGCAATAAACTCATGACTTGTTCCGTGAAACCCATACTTTCTTACGCCATATTTTTCGTACCATGAATATGGAACAGCATATCTATATGCATAATCTGGCATAGTTGCATGGAAAGCTGTATCAAAAATACAGACATTCTTTTTCCCTTTCATAACTTTTTCACAAGCTTCTATTCCTTGAATATTTGCAGGCATATGTAAAGGCCCAAGTGGAATAAAACTCTTTAAATCTTTTAAAACTTTTGGTGTAACAAGTGTTGCTTCACCATACTTGCCACCGCCGTGAAGAATACGATGCCCAATAGCACTTATTTCATCAAGAGAAGATATAACCCCATTTTGTTTATCAACAAGCATTTTCAAAACCAATTCCAATCCCTCGGAATGATTTTTCATTGGTTGTTTTACTTCTACTGCTCTACCATTAACTTTATGTGTAAGTTGAGCATTATCGCTCCCTATCCTTTCAACCAAGCCTTTTGCAAGCAATTTTTCGCCGTCCATATCAATAAGTTGATACTTTATTGAACTACTACCAGCATTAATAACTAATATTTTCATAATAACTCCTTTTTAATCCAACACATTATATCAAATGAAACAAAAAAAAGCAAAACAAAAATTATACTTTTGTTTTTATATTTAAGCTTATTTTTAAAACATCTCATTAAAATTAGAGATTTGTATTCTTAAAATAAATTTTGCAAACTATTCAGCAGATTGAATACAAGTAATTGCCGTCATAAGAATAATATCTTTTACTTTACAACCACGAGACAAATCATTAACAGGTTTTTTAAATCCTTGCATAATTACGCCAACTGCGTCCATTTTGCCAAATCTCTCCATAATTTTGTATCCTATATTTCCAGCATTTAAATCTGGAAAAATAAGGATATTGGCTTTGCCTGCAACAGGACTATCTTTTCCTTTTCTTTGCCCAACTTCTGGCACAATGGCACAATCAAGCTGCATTTCCCCATCAACATTCAAACTCTTATCTTCTGTTTTTATAAGTTGCAAAGCCTCTCTCATTTTTAAAATAGAAACATCGTCATTCCCGCCACTCCCGAAACTTGAATATGACAACATTGCAACTCTTGGGTCAATTTTGCATAAATTCCTTGCAGTCTTCACCGTTGATAAAGTGATATCTTTCAAGTCTTTTGCGGTAGGGGCAACATTTAATGCACAATCAGCGACAAAAACAACTCCATCTTGTCCATATTTATGTTTTCCAACCATCATAAAACAAGATGAAACAATATCAACATCGTCTTTTGTTTTAATTATTTGCAAAGCAGGACGCAATGTGTTTGCAGTTGTATTTTCTGCCCCGCCCAAGTATCCATCTGCAAAACCCAAATAAACAAGCATTGAAGCAAAATAATTGTTATCATTTAACAATTCTCTTGCTTTATTATTATCCACACCTTTATGACCTCTTAATTCAACAAGTTTATTTACAAATTCATCAACGAGTTCACTTGTTTTAGGGTTAATTATAACTGCCCCTTTAAGTTTTTTTGACTTTGATACAATTATCTTTTCATCACCAAGCAAAATTACTTTTGCAATTTTATGTCTCAATATGTATTCAACAGCTTTTATAACCCTATCACTTATTTCCGCTTCTGGAAAGACTATTGTTTTATCAAGTTTTTTTGCTCTGTTTATCAATGTTTTTACATTAAACATTTTTACTCCACCTTTTATTTTTTATTAATAAGTTTTAATATTTCTGGCAACACCTTTTTTGTTGCTTCTTCACCATTTTTGATTGATTTTATTGCATCTTCAGCACTAAATTTTGCAAAAGAAACATTAGGTTGGTCAATTTTGATATACACATCTCCCTTATCATCTTGTGCTTTTACAAGATTGGAAACCAAAAGATTGCAAGCACTAACTACAATATCAATTGCGGTCTTAAGGTCGTTTTCCTTTTTATAATAAGAACAAACATCTACAGAGATAACTATATCTGCGCCCCTTTCTCTTGCATCTTCAACAGGTAAATTGTCGCTTGAACCGCCATCAACAAGCACCACCTTTCCTTGCCTTATTGGCTTATATATCCCAGGGATTGACATACTAGAACGAATTGCCGTTATCAAAGGGCCTTTGTCAAGAACAACCTTTTCTCCACTTGCAATATCAGTTGCAATGCAAAAAAACTTTTTCTCGCAATCTTCAATTTTTTTCTCGCCAACAATTTGTTTGATAAATCTTGTAACTTTTTTCCCGTATAACAAGCCATCATCTGCAAATGAAAACAAATTAAAATCAACAATTTTTTTCCTAGAAAACGTGGTCAAAATTTCTTCCATTTTTTCTATTGTTATACCAGCAGAATAAAGTCCACCTACAATTGCCCCCATAGATGTCCCACCAACTATATCAACTTTAATCCCGTTTTCTTCCAATACTTTAATTACTCCAATATGAGCAAACCCATATGCGGAACCGCCGCTTAAAACCAAGCCTATTTTTTTTGCCATAACAAAAATTGTTTCTCCCTTTATTTTCTAAAAATCACATTATGATAAGTATTATATGACACAAATCTATAATATTATAAAAAAAGTAAATTTTTTGTACAAATGAATTTACATAAATTTCTAGAAAAATAAATATTAATTATTATGAAAACAACTTTTTTTACAAATTTTTTTAAAAAAAATTATGAATTTCTTTTATCTATATTTTTACTTACTACAATTCTTATAATGTCTTTTTTCCCAACAAATTATGTAAAGGCTTCCTATCAAGGTTTAAAAATTTGGGCAACGATTGTCTTGCCCAGTTTATTTGTTTTTTTCTTTACTACAAAACTTTTGATGCAATTAAAAAGCAGTAGGCGATTGCTTAGCATTATTGATAAACCTTTTAATAAAATTTACGACACAAAAAGTAATAGCGGATATATATTTTTTTTAAGTATAATTTCTGGATATCCAATTGGAGCAAAACTTATAGAAGAATTTTATAATGACGGATACATATCTCTAACCGATGCAAAAAAAACAATATCTTTTTGTTCAACATCAGGTCCAATGTTTATTTTGGGTAGCATTGCGACTCAAATGTTCAAAAATTACAATCTAGGGGTGATTGTCCTTCTTTCCCACATAATTGCAACACTTCTAAACGGTTTGCTATATAGAAATATTGGCACAAAATTAGCATTAAAAAACACTAAAAACATATCTTACAATCAAAACAAAGAGAACAAAAAGTCTATAAACGATATAATGTATGATTCCATAATATCAATTTTTATGATTGGTGGATATATTACATTATGTTTTACATTTCTTGAATTTTTACTTAATTTACCATTTTTTAATCTGACATCAAATTTTAGCAATCAAATTTTTGGCGCTGATATTTTGAGTGCAATACTAAAAGGTTTTATTGAACTAACCAATGGTTGTGTATCGTTGTCAAAAATAAATTGCAACATAAAAACAACTTGTATAATTCTATCAAGTCTAATTTCCTTTGGTGGACTTTCAATACATTTGCAAAGTTACTATTTTCTCAAAAAAATTGGTATATCCTATAAATTTTTTCTAATCACAAAAACGACACAAACTATTATAACTATTATAACAAGTGTATTTTTTAGTGCCTTTTTACTATAATTTTTGTGCCAATAGTATTTAAAAGACGATCAATCTTTAAAAAATTCTAAACAAATAGAATTGATTTCATCAAGTTCCTTTTTTATCTTTCTCTCTCTATGAGCAAATTCGTTTAAAGCCATAACTAGAGCCAAGATAATTTTTACATTTTGCAATTGACTTGCTTCTTTTAAAGCATCAACCAACAACTCTATGTTTGACCTTCTTACAGGCTTATTGATAAAAATTAATTTATCATTAATTATGCTTGTCATTCTAGAAAGCCTATCAAAAAGCAAAGTAATATCATCTTTTTTCTCTATTTCCTTTACTTCTTCTTTTTTGTCTTCCCTTAACTCTTCATTATTCGCAATATTTTCTTGACTACTTTCTTGCTCGTTTTCATTCAAAAATTTTTCATCACCATCTATCTCATAACCAATAGCCTCGGCAATGGCATTTTTAAAAGGAATTATAATACAATAAGCAAAGGCTTCGTACTCTTCTTTTTGCGAACTTGCTCCAACAAAATTTTTTTCTAAATATTCATTAAAATTTTGTTGCTTGCTATCAATTTCAACTAATAAAGAAAAAACATATGGGATAACAATATCCTTATTATCAGGAAGAATAAGATTGCCTTCATTTTTTGCTTTGCAATCTTCTTCCAAAATTACACTTTCTTTTTTATAATCATAATTTATCAAACTTTCTGCCACAACATCGTATATCTCAGAAGACTCAGTTATTGCTCTCAATAATTTTGCAATTTTTATATCCGCCAAAATGAATTTGCCACTTATAAACTCATCACAAGAAGAAAAGAAATTTTCTATTTTATCTTTTTCCATTTTAATAATAGATTCCCCTTTTACTAAAAATAAGCGATTTGCAAACTTTTAATCAAATATGCTCGCACAAATGCTTATTATATCATTTTACACAACAGATTTTCTCAAAATCATACAAATATTGTAACACAAATTTTCCCATTTCAAAACAATTTTCATTGTTTTAATACAATTTAATTGATTTTTTTTTAACCAAATGGTATATTTACATAGTAATTATGAGAAATATTGTAACAAGAAAGGATTTAGTCCTTGAAGAAACCGTAAAAAAACTTATTTTATTATTTGTCCTTGACAGAATGGAAATTCCATTGACTGAAGAATCTATTATTGATATATGCACAAACAGAAATGAGTGGCTTAGATATATGGATTGTCAAGATGCCCTTGCAAAACTTCTTGAGTCTAATCTTATTTGCAAACTTACAAGTGAAGATGTTGAAGTTGACCCAAAAGATGTAAGATACACCATAACACTAGATGGTAGAAATTGTCTTGCTCATTTTTATAATAGAATAAGGCAACATACTCGCGAAGAAATATCAGAATATGCAAAACAAAACAGAATGGTTTTTAAAAGAAATCAAGAGTATGTTTATGAATATTTTAAAAATAGCGATGGGTCTCATACCTTGGTTTTAAGAATTAAAGACCCAACTCTTGGAGCATCTTTATTTGAAATCAGATTAAAAACTGCTACACGAAATACAGCCGTTGCAGCAGGAAAAAAATGGGGTAAAAAAGCGGCTCAAATTTATGAGTACATTTTTGAAAATCTTGTTTCTGAAAACTAATTTAGAACAAATTAAAAGTAAACAAAAAGGAGAAAACAATGAATACATTTGGAACAATTTCAAGAGGAATAAAAACACCAATTATTAAAGAAGGAGATGACTTGTGCAAAATAGTTTGCGATAGCATTATCAATTCTACAAAAAAAGAAAAGGTAAAAATTAATGACCGTGATGTCGTTTGTATAACAGAAGCGGTTGTTGGCATTTCGCAAGGAAACTATGCAACAGTTGACCAAATTGCAAAAGATGTAAAATCTAAATTTGGTGAAGATACCGTAGGACTTGTCTTCCCTATTTTTAGTAGGAATAGATTTTCTATGATTTTAAAAGGTATTGCAAAGGGTTGCAAAAAACTTATCATTCAACTTTCCTACCCTAGTGATGAAGTAGGAAATGCTTTGCTTGACAGAGAAATATTTTATAAATCAGATGTAAATATGTACGAAAAAGTATTTACAGGCGATGAGTTTAATAAAAAGTTTGACCACCCTGTTCATACTTTTACAGGAATAAATTATATAGATTTGTTTAAAGAATATGGCGGAAAGAATACGGAGATTATACTTTCAAATGACCCAAAAGCCATTTTAAAATATACAAAAAATGTTATTTGTGCAGATATTCACACTAGAGAACAAACAAAAAAAGTAATTATTAATGCGGGTGGCAAAAAAGTTATAACTTTATGCGATTTAATGAATAAATCTGTTGACGGAAGTGGTTTTAACTCCAAATACGGCTTGTTAGGTTCAAACAAATCTACAGAAGATAGAATAAAGTTATTCCCTGAAAATGGTCAAATTCTTGTTGAAAATATTCAAAAAGAACTTTTAAAGAGAACAGGAAAGCATTTGGAAGTTATGGTTTATGGCGATGGTGCTTTTAAAGACCCTGTGGGACAAATTTGGGAACTAGCCGACCCTGTTGTATCCCCTGCTTACACATCAGGATTAAATGGGACGCCAAATGAATTAAAACTAAAATTTTTGTCAGATAACAAATTTGCAAATCTTCGTGGCGAAGAACTCAATGAGGCTATGAAAAAAGAGATAAAAAACAAAGATAAAAATTTGAAAGGCTCTATGGCAACACAAGGCACAACACCAAGAAGATATGTTGACTTGCTTGGTTCCCTAGCCGACCTTACAAGTGGAAGCGGAGATAAAGGAACACCTGTTGTACTTATTCAAAATTACTTTACAAATTATGCAGATTAGATTTTTTTAGTTGTATTATATATTAAAAAATCTTACAGTCTCGTTTATACTACTTATCAAAAAAAGAACTCTACTTTGATTTGGAATTATCCACATAAAAGTTTAGTTCTTTTTTTGTTATAAAATATAAAATTTTAGTTTTTAATTTAGAATAAGCCGGATATTACCCCATCATTTATATCCATTTTTGCACCAGCAGGTATTTTTGGTAAACCAGGCATAAGAAGAATTGTTCCCGCAATTGCCACAATAAATTTTGCCCCGTGCCTAATTTCAAGACGTTTTATTTTAATTGTAAAATCTTTTGGAGCACCAAGCAATTTTGCATTGTCGCTAAAAGAGTATTGAGTTTTTGCAATAATTATTGGATAGTTTTCACACCCAAGTTTTTTTATCAAATTTAAATCTTCTTTTGCCTTAGCAGTAAGTTCTATATCGCTTGCACCATAAACTTTTTTTGCAATGTTCCTAATTTTGTTTTCTATAGATTCTTCTAAGTCGTATGAAAAATTCATTTTTTTAGGAGCATTGTTTTCACACAATTCAACGACTTTTTTGGCAAGAGCAACCGAGCCACGTTTCCCCTTCGCATAAGAGTTTGTAACAATTGCATCAAATCCTAAGTCTTCAACATAGGTCTTAACAAAATCCAACTCTTTTTGTGTGTCGGTTGAAAATTTGTTAATAGCACAAACAACGGACAAATTGTATACATTTTTAAGATTAAGCAAATGCCTTTTTAAATTTTCAATACCTTTTTTTAGGCACTCCAAATCTTCATTCCCTAAATTGTTTTTGTCCGCTCCACCATGCAATTTTAAAGCCCTAACAGTTGCAACAACAACGGTAACATCTGGTTGAAGATTAAAAAGACGACATTTAAGGTCAAGAAATTTTTCAGCCCCAAGGTCCGCACCAAAACCTGCTTCTGTTACTGTATAGTCTGCCAAATTCATACTAGTTTTTGTTGCTATTATTGAAGAACAGCCATGTGCAATATTAGCAAAAGGCCCACCGTGTATTATTGCAGGTGTATGATAGAGAGTTTGCACAAGATTAGGCTTTATTGCATCTTTTAGCAATATCGTCATTGCATTTTCAGCGTGCAAATCTCTTGCAAAAATTGGCTTTTCATCATAAGAAAACCCTATCAAAATGTTTCCTAAACGCGATTTTAAATCTTTTAAATCCTTGGATAAACATAATATTGCCATAATTTCAGATGCCGCAGTTATATTAAACTTTTCATGTCTTTTCGTCCCACATTTTTCATTTGTTGCAATGTCAATTTCCCTTAAAGCACGATCGTTTAAATCAAGGCACCTATTAAAAGTTATTTTTTCAGGATTAATTTTTAATTCATTTCCAAAATATATATGATTATCAATAAATGAACAAAGCAAATTATTTGCACTGGTTATTGCATGAAAGTCCCCTGTAAAATGTAGGTTTATATCTTCCATAGGAACAACTTGAGCATATCCACCACCAGTTGCCCCACCTTTCAAGCCAAAAACAGGGCCCAAAGAAGGTTCCCTAAGAGATAAACAGACCTTTTCTCCTATATATGCCAAAGAGTCTGCCAAACCGATTGAAACAGTTGTTTTCCCTTCTCCAGATGCTGTTGGGTTGATGGCTGTAACCAATATCAATTTTCTTTTCGTATCATTATTTTTTATTGGCAACTTTATTTTTGCTTTGTTATCACCATATGTTTCAATATCTTGTTTTGTCAATCCAATTTTTTTTGCAATTTGTTCAATTTTTTTGTATTTAATACTATTTGCTATTTCTATATCCGTCATTATCATTTTACTCCCTTTTTGATTTTAACACATTTTTTATAATTGTTAAGTAAAAATTAAACATATTTTATTTTTTTTCATATTTTGAAGTAAACGGAGACCTTTTATTTTATAAAAATGGATTATGCTTACTTTATAAAAACTTTTTTACTTTCAATAGGGCTTGCAATGGATACATGTTTAATATCAATTTCAAACGGCATAAATATGAAATGTGTAATAAAGAAAAGTAAATTATGTCTTGTTGCACTTTGTTTTGCTTTTTTTCAAGCGATTATGCCATTGGTTGGATATCTCATAGGATTTTCAATAATTAAATACATTAAATACATTATTCCCTACATTTCTCTTGTGATTTTATGTTTTTTTGGAATCAAAATGATTATAACTGGCATTTTAAATAAGGGAAAAATTCAATCAATTGACCTTAAATTTTGGCAAATATTAAGTCTTTCATTTGCAACATCTCTTGATAGTCTATCAATAGGGCTCACTTTTGCCGAATACACATTCTTAATGCTTTGTGTTTCGTCCATTATGATTGCTGTTATGAATTTTGTCTTATCATTTATAGGTGTTCTTATTGGGAAACATCTTATAAAAGAAAATAAAAATAGAGCAGAAATAGTAGGCGGTTCTATTTTAATTGTGATGGCAATTGTAATTTTTGTTTTATCCATCTTGTAGGTTTTAAAAATAAAATTATGGTTTTTGAGCAATTAAAACTTAATAAGAAAAATTTTTATATTAAATTATTTCAATACAAAAACCTATAAGAAAATTCTTATAGGTTTTCCTTTGGTGGTCTTAATAGGATTCGAACCTATGACCTCTTCGATGTGAACGAAGCGCTCTAACCGGCTGAGCCATAAGACCACATTTATTAAAATACATTGATATTATAGCATAGTCTTTTAATTTTGCAAACTCTTTTTAAATTTAATTACAACAAAATTTGTTATATTGTGTATTTTCGTTCTATCTATGATTTTTGTATTAATTTATTTTTACTATTTATATAAAGACTTTATAATCTTGTTTTATTCTAGACTATAACAAAGATAATTCATTTTATTCCTTTATATAGTCAAAAAACAAAGTTTTTCCCTTCCCTTTATGTTCTAAAAGAATTTTTGATAATCTTTCTATAACAAGTGGTGTCTTCTCAACAAAATTAATATCTCCAAAAATAAGTTTTAAATTTGGTATAATTGCTTCATAATGCGTACAACCCAAAACAATATTTTTTATATTAATATCTTTTAAATTGGATAAATGTGCAATTAGATATTCTTGGATACCTTTTGAATTGTCGTCAATCATTTTTGCTAGAGACGGGAATCCAACCAAATAACAATTTTGATTAGTTTTGTATTTTTTTATAATTTTGCTGTACTTTATAGTATTGGTTGTTGCTAATACAAGTGTTGGATTTTGCAATATCTTATTTGTTATTAGTGGTTCATAAAACAAAAAAACAATATTTTTAAAATGAGTTTTTATAAAATCTTTAAACATACTTGACAATGTATTGCATGCCAAAACAACAATTTTTATCCTGTAATGTTGAAAGAAATAATTAAAAACATTTATAATGTGTTCTTTCAACTGTTTTCGTGATTTATTTCCATATGGGCAATAATTTTTATCAATAAAAACAATATAATTTTCTGATGGAAAATGTTTCTTTATTTTAGAATATACCATTTTCCCACCCATTCCACTATCAACAATTAAAATCCATTCTAACATATATACTTTATATATGCTTTAAAAGGTTGTTTTGTAATATTTTATTGTTCTATTGAAATATCAACAATATCATCAAAAGGTATTTTTATATTATCAAAAATAATTATTCTTGAAACAAAGTCTATCTTTATTTTTCCTATTTTTTCTTGAATATATCCATCAACATAAAAAGAAAGTTTTACGATATCATTTTTCTTATATTCAAGCAAAATTTTCGTCAATTCATTTAATTTTTCTTGCGAAATATCACCTTTTTGCATTCTATCGTGTTCATATTCTTTCATTCTTAATGCTTCTTGCAACCCTTTTAAAGAATCAAAAGGAGCAAACTGTTTTGCTCTATCACTTTTTGACATCTTTATTCGTTTCTCCACTTTTGTGCCCTCCAATCATTTCATTTCTCTCTTTTTGTGTTGCCTTTTTGTTTAAATCAAGCCCTTTTAAAACGGCATTTTTACCATACTTATCTTTCAATTTTATAACACTTTTTACAACTTTTTTTTGTCTTGTAATATCATTTGCAAAAAAATCATATTGTTCCTGTTCTTCAGGCACGAGCGCACCAAACGAAAAGCCTATTTTCCTAATAAATTTTCCTTTATCAACAATTTTTGAAAACATTTCTAAAATTGGTGGAGATATTATTGAATATAAATTTGTTATAACATTAAATCTAACACTTCCCTTGCATGATGTTCCTTTGTCGTCCCCATAACCAACATACACAACAGCACTTTGTGTGCTAAATCTAAGATTTGACAATTGATAACACCCTTCTTGAATCATCTCTTTCAATACAATGTTTGCTTCTTCATAAGTATAATTGCAAGGTAAAATTTGCGACATTGAAATTGAGTGAGATTGTGCTTTATATCCTTTTATATCTCTCATTTCACAACTTTCTTTGCCATATGCGTGGTCAATCAAAAGTTCTGCATTAATACCAAATTCATTATATAAGATATCTTCACTAAAATTTCTAATGCCACACATATCAAATATGCCATATTTTTCAAGACGTTTTGCTATTCCTGTTGAGATTTGCCAAAAGTCAGTTAGTGGTCTATAATGAGACAAAGTAGCAATAAACTTTGCTTCATCAAGCATTCCAAGTCTATCAGGAGCAGATTTTGCAGTAATGTCAAGGGCTATTTTAGCCAAATACATATTTGTGCCTATTCCTATACTAGCAGGAATATGCAATGTGTCGTAAATTTCTTTTGTTAATTTTTCAGCAAATTGTCTTGCCGTCAACTTATACAAGGGCAAATAATCAGACGCATCAATAATACACTCATCAATAGAATAAACATGAATATCACTTTTATCAATATATTTTAGATAAATTGCATAAATATTTGAAGCATATTCAATATATTTTTTCATTCGTGGTGGGGCTAAAATATATTCAAGGTCTTTGGGGATTTCATATAAACGGCACCTATTTCTAACCCCACATTCTTTAAGAGAAGGAGAAACTGCCAAACACACTGTCTTTTCTCCTCTACTTTCATCTGCAACAACAAGATGTGTTTTCATAGGGTCAAGCCCTCTTTCCGAGCACTCAACTGATGCAAAAAAAGATTTCATATCAATAACAAAATAACATCTATCCTTAATCACAACATCATCTCTTATCATTGGTATGCTCTCCTTTTATACAATATATTATACATAAAAAATTTTTAAAGGCTAGTTTTTGTATTCATCAAAACTTAAAATTTTAGAAACAAATCTTTTTATTATGCTAGTTTCTAAATAGTTAACTCCTTAATAAATATTTTTGTATTGTTTGAAAAAAATGTATAAAATGACAAAAAGGCAATAAACTATATGTATTAAAAGGAGAAAAATAT
>CAZLYY010000019.1:0-2645 GCA_964563895.1 uncultured Christensenella sp.
TTTTGATAAAAATATTTTTTGTTTCTTCTTTTATCATTTTTGTACCTTTTTTAATTATGTTTTGGGCTGGTTTGCAAAAGGTTACAATTGTTGCGCCAACAAAACACCCAACAATCATTCCACATAAAATATTATTTTTCATATTTTTTCTCCTTTTGATAGTAGTATTTGTCCTTTTTTAAACAATCTTTCATTACAAAATATGTAAAAACATTTGGTTATTTGTTGGATAAATAGTAAAATAAAACCATAAATTTGAAATAATGGTTAAAACTTATTATTTTAGTTTTGTGCAAAGTTTTAGATTTTTGTTATAAAGCATAACTTTGCAAATGTAAAAATAAAGGGGAATGATTATGTTAGAAAATATGGACGAGTTGATGCTCAATTTTGAAGAAAATTTATCAAAAAGGATAGATAGATTAAAATATGAATACACTATGATAAGGGCAGGGAGAGCAAATCCAAGAATGTTGGACAAAATTTATGTCAACTATTATGGTTCTATGACTCCACTAAATCAAATGGCAAACATTTCCGTTCCAGAAGCACGAATGATAGTGATTTCGCCATGGGATATTAGCACTGTAAAAGAGATAAACAAGTCCATTATGGCAAGCGACCTTGGGATAACTCCAACAGACGATGGCAGGGTTATTAGATTGGTTTTTCCAGCACTTACAGAAGAAAAAAGAAAAGATATTGTAAAAGATGTCAAACGTATTGCAGAAGATATAAGGATTGCTGTTAGAAACGACAGAAAAGACATTTTGGAAGTCTTTAAATCCGCTGAAAAAGACAAAAAATTGACCAAAGATGAACTTGACAATGCTAGCGAAAATGTGCAAAAACTTGTCAACAAGTACAATGCAACAATTGACAATATTTGCAATGAAAAAGAAAAAGAAGTTATGGAAGTCTAGTGTTTTATTCTTGGCTTTGTTTATAAAATAAAAAGGTATTATTTTTAATATCTTTTTAATTTTGATTTTTTATCAAATTTTTATGAATTTGATGTTTTAGATTAAAAGGTTTGCAGGGGGATTTATGTTTTCAAAGAAAAAACAAAAAAAAGAGATTGATATGTCAAGACTTCCAACTCATATTGCTTTTATAATGGACGGCAATGGCAGGTGGGCAAAGGCTCGTGCAATGCCACGCACTTATGGGCACAAAGTCGGTGTGGAAGCCATGGGAAAAGTGATAAAACATTCACTTAATTTGCATATAAAAGTAGTTTCTTTTTATGCTTTTTCAACTGAAAATTGGAATAGACCACAAGACGAAGTTAGCGAAATTTTTAGACTTATGGGCGAAGCAATTGAACAAAAGCAAAAATGGTTTTTTGACAACAATGTAAGATTTACCACAATGGGTGATTTGTCAAAACTTGACAAAACTTTGCGTGAAAAAATTGAAAATTTCAAGGAAGCAACAAAAAACAATACGGCTATGATAGTAAATGTGGCGGTGAATTATGGTGGACGAGATGAAATTGTTCGTGCAATCAACAAATTGCTACAAAAAGGTATCAAATCAATTGATGAAAAGAGTTTTTCGTCCTATCTTGATACATCTAGCCTTCCAGACCCAGACCTTGTCGTAAGGGCGAGTGGAGAACAACGCCTTAGCAATTTTATGCTTTATCAAAATGCATATGCGGAGTTCTATTTCCCAAAAACTTATTGGCCAGATTTTAGGGAAAATGAAGTGGAAGAAGCAATAATAGAGTTCCAAAGTAGAAACAGAAAATTTGGCACAATAAAAAATTAAGAGAACCAAAAGGGATATGCTTTATAGCAACCCCTTTTTTTTAAATTTGAAATATAAATTTTTTTATTTAAGCATAATTTTTTGTAAATATTTTCTATTTTTATAATCAAAACAACCTTTCTAATGTAATTTATTTGACTTTTTTTGTTTGGAGTGCTATATGTAAATCGTTTTAGTAAAGAAAATAAAAGGTATATATAAATATGAAAGATAAAGTAAAAATGGGTTTATTGTTGGTTTTGATGTTGTGTGCTTGCCTTGTGTTGCAATATTTTTATAATTATGCAATAGATTTTGTGATATTCCTTTTGTCCTATGTGGCAGTAAAGGAAATGTCAAGAATGCAACTAAAAAGTGGCAATCCAACTTTTAGATATGTAGGGGAACTTGGGTGCTTCTTGGTGTTCGTTTCCGCATTTGTTGGCATTATGTGTGGACTAAATGCAACGGTTATACTTGCTATAACTTTTGGTGCAGTGGCACTTCTTTATGTTGTTATTTTGCTAGGTTCAATGTTCCTTGACAAAAAGGATATGCAAGAAGACGAGTTTAGAGTCGTTACAAATATGTCTGTAAAACAATTTGCAGTTTTTAAATCTACAAACACTCTTGTTGTTTTGATTTATCCAACTCTTTTGATGTTCTTTATGTATTTGTTAAACCATTTTAATCAATTAGGACTTACAAAATTCAACGAAGCAACTTCCGGTGTCCCAATGGGGCTATTTAGTTTGATTCTTTTATTTATGATTGTTTGTTTGACAGACACATTTGCTATGTGTTTTGGGACACTTATAAAAGGCAAAAAACTATGTCCACGTATTAGCCCAAACAAAACAATTTCAGGTGCACTTATGGGCTTGCTTGGTGGT
>CAZLYY010000019.1:2745-9741 GCA_964563895.1 uncultured Christensenella sp.
TTTGCGCTTTGCTTGTTATGATAATGATTCACGAATTTGGTCATTATACCGCTGGCAAGTTGCTTGGGTTTAAGATAAACGAGTTCGCCGTTGGATTTGGCAAAACTTTGTTTAAAAAGACAAAAAAGAATGGGGAAGTCTTTTCCCTTAGACTTATTCCACTTGGTGGCTATTGTGCTTTTGAAGGGGAAGATGAAGACAAAAAAGATGTCAAAGGTGCTTTCAATACAATGCCTGTATGGAAAAGGTTGATTGTTCTTTTTTGTGGTGCTTTTTTCAACTTTTTGTCCGCTCTTATTTTTTCTGTGATATTTCTTATGTCTTGCGGATATGTAGACAAAGTTCAAATTTCAAGTGTGCAACTTCCAGCATCTGTTTCGCAATCGGATTGGTTGCAAGAAGGGGATATTATCCTTGCTGTTGATGGGGAATATTGCAACCTTGTTGACGACAAATATTTTACAAATATGATTGCAAATTATGACGAAGGGACGGAATTTGTTGTAAAGGTCAAAAGAGATGGCAAAGAGGTTGACGTAACTGTTAGCAAACAACTCACAAGTGTCCTTCCAAATATGACGGAAAATGGAATAACAATGTTTTCTGTGGACGGTCTTTCCTATTCGTGCTATATCAAAAAAGATGGCGAAAATTTCAAGGTTGTGGAATTTAGCGATAACAAACCACAAAATGTTGTCAAAGAATATGATGTTGATTCGGAAGGCAAAGTTAAAATAAATGGTAGAACTTTGACAGTTGTAACTTCTACAACTGATGGTGTTGAAACTTATTCATTGTATGGCGCTACTTTGGGTGTTTCAACAACCTATTATAAATATGGCTTTTTTGAGGCGCTTGGGCATACATTTGTATTTTGCTTTCAGTGGGCGTGGAAAATTTTGATTATTTTGTGGAAACTCTTGTCTGGGCAATTGGCAATAACAAGTCTAGGCGGAACAGTAACAACAGTTGTAACTATGGCAGAAGCGACGAAAGCAAGTTTTTCAAATTTACTATTACTTTTGCCTTTGATTTCAGTCAATCTTGCGGTGTTTAATCTTTTGCCTATTCCAGCATTGGACGGTGCACGAATGGTGTTTGTTGCAATAGAAGGGATTTTTGGCAAGCCTATCAATCGCAATGTTGAAGGTTGGATACACTTTGTGGGGCTTATGATATTGTTGGGATTTGTTGTAATAGTTGACATTCTTCATTTTGTGCTTTAAAATACTTATGTATGAGTAAGGTTAATGACTTTTTAGATTTTATCAATAAAAAAACTTGCAATAGATATGAGTTTCTTCGTCTAAGGCAGGTTTTTTTTGATAAAAAAAATAACACTTGCTCAATCAATTTGATGTATCCAAGTTCTATGGAACTTGACAAGTCTTCAAAAGAAGAGATATCAAAAGTTGTCAAACAATATGTTTCAATAGATGGTTTGGTGGAAGTAAACATTAGCAAAAGTTTTATTGAAAAAGATTTAATTTTGTCTTTTATAAAAAAGTTTTTGCAAGTAAATAGCCCTTTTGTGTTTAGTACAATGGATTTTGATAAAATTGAAATATCAATAAATGGCGATGTCTCAATAAAAATCAATCTTTTACCTTCACTCTATGATTATTTTGAAAGAAACAACCTATCTCATCAACTATTGATAGGGTTGCAAAAAAATTTTTATGCACAATTTGATATATCTTTGGCAAAAATAGACGAAAAGGAAATTGCCAAAGAAAATGTTTTGTCCAGTCGTTTTCAAGAAATTGAAATGAAAAGTGATATTGATGGCTTGCTTTCTCGTACACAAGATAAATATTTTGTGAGTGATAAAAAAGTTGTTGTCGGTGGGGAGATAAATTTCAATCCAAGATTTATTAGTTCTATAAAGCAAGAATTTGAAAATTGTGTCATAGCAGGGCAAATAGGGTTTATCACAGAAAAGACTTTCAAATCAAAACGAATGAAAAAAAACAAGGACGGAACACAAGAACCTATTGAAAAACCATATTTTAGATTTCAAATAAAGGACAACACAGGTGTTTTGCACGGAGTTATTTTTCCAAGTGTTGCAAATTATCACAAAATGCACCTTATCACAAATGGCAACATAGTTTTGGTGCAAGGTAGAGTTTCTAGATACAACGATGTTTTTGAAATTTCGGCAAAAAATATTTCTTTTTGTACTATTCCAGAAAAAAATGAAATTTTGCAAAATATAGACCAAAACACCATAAATGATTATCGTTATGTAAGGCCACAAAAATATTATTCTCAAAAGCAAACAAATATTTTTGATAAAAATACATATTCAAAAGAAGTTATGAATGGCACTTTTGTTGTGTACGATTTTGAAACAACAGGCATCAATACTTCGCAAGATGATATTATAGAAATAGGTGCTTTAAAAATTGTAAATGGGGAATTTACAGAAGTTTTTTCAACTCTTGTAAAACCAAAGCACGCCATTCCGCAAGAAGCGACAAAGGTAAATAGAATAACAAATGAAATGGTTGCAAATTGCTATTCTATAGAACAAGTTATTAGAGATTTTTATCTTTTTTGCAAGGGTGCACAAATGGTTGGCTACAACTCAATTGCCTTTGATAGCCTTTTTCTTGCAAGAGCAGGCAAAAGTGTGGGGATAACTTTTGACAACGAACAATTAGACGCCTTTCTTCTTGCACGTCAAAAAATAGGGGGGCTAAAAAACTACAAGTTGGGGACGGTTGCCAATTATCTTAAAGTAAGTTTGATTGATGCACACAGAGCCTTGAATGACGTTATTGCGACGGCAGGAGTTTTTATGTTGCTATATTGATATTTTAATTAGTAGAAAAATAATTTTTTGAATAAAATTTACAATTTGCAAATTAAATTCTTTATATTTTTTATGTTTTATGCTAAAATGTTTGTATGTTAGATAAAATTGCAAATTTTGATTGTATAAAAGATGATGATTTGGGACAACTAAGTTCACTTAGTCTTGCGTTTTTAGGTGATGCGGTGTGGGGTGTTCTTGTAAGGCAATTTTTTGTTGACCACTCAACCTACAAAAACAATTTGTTGCATAAGTTGTCAACCAAATTTGTAAAAGCAACCTATCAAAGCACTTTTCTTGAAAAAATTGATAATTTTTTAAATGATGACGAAAGGGCAGTTTGCAAAAGGGCAAGAAACGCTCACGTTGCAACGGTAGCCAAAAATGCAGGGCTTGCCGATTACAAGCGTGCGACAGCACTTGAAGCATTGATTGGTTTTTTGTATTTAAAAAAAGATTTTGATAAAATATCATTGATTTATGAAAAGTTAAAGGAAGATATGACAAAAGCCCTAGAAGGAGAAAAAAGATGATAATTAGCGGTAAAAATAGTGTTTTTGAAGCACTTGTCGCAGGAAAAACAATAAACAAGGTTGCCATTTGTGATGTAAAAGGCAAGGAAAAAATTGTTGAGTTGTGCAAAAAAAATAGAATTAGGTTGGACTTTGTTTCAAGAGAAAATTTGGATAAGTTGAGTTCTCATCATCAAGGTGTTGTGGCAGAAATTGTTGATTACAAGTACTCAACGGTTGATGAAATATTGCAAAACAGCAAGGAAGACGGACATTTTATCGTTATATTAGATGGTGTGCAAGACCCACACAATTTGGGTAGTATTATTCGTGTTTGCGATTGCGCAGGTGTGGACGGGCTTATCATAGAAGATAGACGAAGTGCAAGTGTCAACGAAACCGTTTTCAAAACAAGTTGTGGAGCAGTAAATCACGTAAAAATTGTAAGAGTAAAAAACATAAACGATGTTATAAGAGATTTTAAAAAACAAAACATTTGGGTTTATTCGGCAGAAGCAGGTGGAGAAAGTGTATACAAAACAAATTTGACAGGTGACTTGTGTATCGTGATGGGGAGCGAAGGTTTTGGCGTGGGAGAACTTACAAAAAAACTTAGTGATGGGCTTGTGAGTTTGCCTATGTTTGGCAAAGTAAATTCGCTCAATGTATCCACAGCAACAAGTGCAATTGTATATGAAGCATTAAGACAAAGAAGGGGAAAATGACAGAAGACGAAGTGGTGCTAAAAGCACAAAAAGGGGACAACGAAGCAACCAACGAGATTTTGACAAGATACAAACATTTGGTTAGTGCAATTTGCAAAAGATATTTTTTGATAAATGCCGAAAATGACGACCTTGTCCAAGAAGGAATGATTGGACTTTTTAGTGCGGTGAGAACATACAAACCTAGTTTGGATGTGCCTTTTAAAAAATATGCAAAAGTATGTATCACTCGTCAAATAATGGACGCATTAAAGGCCAACAATAGACAAAAAAATCAAATGCTTAATGCCTATTTTTCAATAAACAATCAAGGAAAAATCATTTTGTCTACATTAGACGATGAGCAAGATGAAGACAATAGTGCGGGTTTTTTTCTTGTCGCAAGCAATTTAACCCCCGAAGAATCCCTTATTTTTCACGAAAAACTAAAGGAATTTAACAAGCAAATAAACAAAGAACTAAGTGATATGGAAAAGCAAGTGTTAAGACTTTATGTGTCTGGAATGAATTACACGGAAATTGCTCAAAAATTGCAAAAAGATTCAAAAAGTATTGACAATGCATTAAGTAGGATTAAAATAAAATTAAAAGATTTGAAAGGAGAATAAGACTTTGCAACTTGCATTATATAGAAGTTTTAGACCAAAGACCTTTGATGGTGTTATAGGGCAAGACCATATAGTAAAAGCACTCAAAAATCAAGTGGAGTCTGGCAAAATAGGGCACGCCTATCTTTTTTGCGGAACAAGGGGTGTTGGGAAAACAAGTTGTGCAAAAATTTTTGCAAAAGCAATAAATTGCTTGCATCCAAAAAATGGTTCGGCTTGTGGAGAATGTGAAGTTTGCAAGGCACTTAATGATCCTAGCAATGTAGACATTTTGGAAATTGATGCTGCTTCAAACAATGGTGTAGATGAGATAAGGACACTTAGAGAAAAGATAAAATATCCACCTATTCACGGAAAATACAAAGTATATATCATAGACGAAGTCCATATGTTGACAGATAGTGCTTTCAATGCTCTTTTAAAAACATTGGAAGAACCCCCAGCACACGCGGTGTTTATTTTGGCAACAACCGAAAGTTATAAATTGCCACAAACAATTTTGTCAAGGTGTATGAGATTTGATTTTAGACTTGTAAGCAAGGAAGAACTTGTAAAGTTGACCAAGAAAATTTTTGATGAAATTGGTGTTTCTTGTGATGACCAAGCAATAGACCTTATTGCAAAGGCCGGGGAAGGCAGTGTGAGAGATACCCTTTCTATCGCAGATTGTGTAGTCGCTTTTGCGGGCAACAATATTACACTTGAAAAAGTTGTAGAAATTTTGGGTACAAGTGATAGGGATAGTGTAGTAAAGGTTGTTGATGATATAATTGCCAAAAATTTAGGTGGCGTATTAAAAGATATTGATGATTTTTGCAAAGCGGGAAGAAATTTGGTTGCTTTTGGAAAGGAATTAACTTCACACTTTAAAGACCTTTTGGTAGTCAAAACTTGTGTTGATGCAGAAAAAATGCTTGGAATAACAAAAGAAGATTATGCAAAATATCAATCGCAAGCAAAGATACTTAGTGCGGACACTTTGATTGCTTTTATGCAAAAGTTTGGCGAAATTGAAAGTGAACTAAAATTTGCTTTATCCCCACGAACTTTGATAGAATTGAAATGTCTTGAATGTGCCTCTTATGGGGACGAAAAAAAAAACTAATTGACGAGTCGTTGGTTGAAAATATAAAAAAACAAATTGGATTGTCGGATAAAAGTTTTAAAACTCAAGAAGTAAAAACAAATGAACTTGTTGATATTCCACTAGATGATATTGATGAATTAGATTTTAATGATGAAAACATAGACGAAATTTGTTATGACGATTATGTTCCACAAGATGTTGTTTTGGACGAAAAAGATTTTGATATTCCAGATGACCCTTTGCCAAAGGGGGAATTGAGTGATTTGTCAAAAAGACGAGTTTGGGGAGAACTTGCACTCAAATTGAGAGAACTAGGTTTTATGACCTTGCATTCTGCTTGCACCGAAGTAAAAGATTTAACTTTGATTGATGGTGTCTTGACGGCTGGTGTAAAAGATGAGTTTACACTTAAAATTTTGACAGAAAAAGATAATTTTGACAAAATTTCTTTGGCATTAAAGCAAATTGATGATAGAATATCTTTGCAATTTGTATTAAAAAGTGCATCAAACAACAAAATTTTGCAAAATATAAAGATTTTGAGAGATTTGTTTGGTGATGATTTAACGGTAAATTGACATTTTTTTAGTAGAATAAATATAAATAAAAAGGGAGATAATTATGTCAGGATTTAATAGATTTGGTGGTGGCGGAATGAATATGCAAAATATGTTAAGGCAAGCCCAAAAAATGCAAGCGGATATGGAAAGAAAAAAACAAGAACTTGCGGAAACCGAACTTGTTGGGAAAAGTGGCGGGGATATGGTGGAAGTAACCATTTCTGGAACAAACGAAATAAAGGCTGTTAGAATAAAAAGAGAAGCGGTTGACCCAGACGATGTTGAGATGCTAGAAGACCTTGTTTTAAGTGCAATTCGTGATGCTCAAAACAAGGCAAAGGAATTGTCAAATTCTTCTTTGGGCGGTTTTGGTTTGTAATTTTGCGTTAAAAAACAAATTAATATTCAAAAGCATTGCAATGCAAAGTGTGTAAAATTTTTATAATTTTATCTACTTTTGTATGGTTGTAATGCTTTTTTATTTGATTTTATGTTAAAACCACAAATTTTTGCAATAATACAAACTATATTTATTTTTATAGCAAAACAAATTATATATTTTAAAAGCAAGTCAAAAATTTATTAAAGTATGATTGCCCTACACTTTGTCTATATTGTTTGACTTTTTTTTATATATTTTATATTATAACAATGTGATGATTTGTGTGTTTTGTTAGCAAATCAAC
>CAZLYY010000019.1:9841-13342 GCA_964563895.1 uncultured Christensenella sp.
GTACAGATTCTGTTGGCGGAGTTGTGTGTTTTCCAGAACTAAATGCAATACAATTTGTGGAAGAAAAAATTGAAGAAACATACACAAGGTTTTTCAATTTTGTTCCACTCAACAAAGCACAAATTTCAAAGATAGAAGATGTTGGGATTAAATCTTTTGTCGAATTTGATTTGCACGATGCAGATGGTCCTGTCAATTTTGTTGCAAAAGAACCAAAAATCAAAAAAGGTAGCAATATTGATAGAATAATTGACCATAATGTTAAATCCTTGAATGGTAAGAAAGGACTAAAATGAGACGAATTTTAGGAATAGACCCGGGTTTTGCACTCGTTGGTTTTGGTGTGGTAGAAGAAGAAAATGGTAGGCTTACAACTCTTGATTATGGGGTTATTTCTACTCCAAAAGAAGAAAAATTTGCGACAAGATTAAATACTATTTATGAAGGAATGCTTTCGCTTATTGATACATACAAGCCAGATGCAATTGCAATAGAAGAATTGTTTTTTTTCAAAAACCAAAAGACTGTTATCCCTGTCGCAGAAGCAAGGGGTGTGATAGTTTTGGCGGGTATTACAAGAAAAATTGATATGTACGAGTATACCCCTTTGCAAATAAAACAAGCCTTGACAGGCAATGGTAGGGCGGAGAAAAAACAAATTCAATATATGGTTACAAATATTTTGGGCTTAGCAAAAATACCAAAGCCCGATGATGCTGCCGATGCTTTGGCGGTTGCTTTAACCAATCTTCAAACAAATGAAGTGTTGGGCAACAACAAATTAAATTAAATATTTTAATTTTTTGATATAAAAACATATAAATTTTTAAAAATTGTTTCGATATTAAAAAGCAAATATTTTTAAAAGTTGCGTTACAAAATTAGGAGAAAAGATGTATAGTTATATTATAGGAGACATTGTAGAAAGAAGAGAAAACCTTATTGTCGTAGAAAACAATAAAATTGGCTATGAAATTTTTGTTTCTAATTTTGCAAATCAATTTTTTAGCAATATGGTTGGTGAAGTAAAAGTCTACACCTATTACCAACAAAGGGAAGATGGTGTGAGTTTGTTTGGGTTTTATTGCCTTGAAGAAAAGGAAATGTTCCTAAAACTTATTACAGTCAGCGGTGTTGGCCCAAAGGGGGCAATGACAATTTTGTCAAATATTTCGGTGAGTGATTTAAATATTGTTATTTCAAGTGGAGATACAAAGACACTTTCAAAGGTGAAAGGTGTGGGCAAAAAGACTGCCGAACGCATAGTTGTAGACTTAAAAGACAAATTGGGCAATGCTTATGGGGAAATTAGCCTTGAACTTGAAACAAATACAAATGGGGATATAGATGATGCCGTAACAGTGCTTGTTTCTCTTGGAGTTGCCAAGATGGAAGCCGTTCGTCTTGCAAAATCTTCATATGCAAAAGGGGATAAGGCAGAAGATATCATAAGGAAATGTTTGACACAAATAGGGTGAAGATATGAACGATTTTATAAAATCAACAAAAAATATGAGTGAAGTTGAAATTGAAAACTCATTACGTCCCACAAAACTAGAAGAATATGTTGGGCAAGAAAAAGTTAAAAATAGTTTAAAAATTTATATTGATGCGGCTAGGGATAGAAAAGAAGCCTTGGACCACGTGCTTTTGTATGGCCCTCCAGGACTAGGCAAAACAACCTTGTCGCATATTATTGCAACCGAACTTGGCACACAACTAAAAGTAACTTCTGGCCCTGCTATAGAACACGCTGCCGACCTTGCCGCCATACTTACAAACTTGCAAAAAAACGATGTTTTGTTTATAGACGAAATACATAGATTAAATCATTCTGTGGAAGAAATTTTGTATCCTGCAATGGAAGATTTTTCTTTGGATTTTATTGTGGGAAAGGGCCCAAGTGCTCGCAATATGCGTCTAAAATTGCAACCGTTTACTCTTGTTGGCGCTACAACAAAAGCGGGCAACATCTCAAGTCCTTTGAGAGACCGTTTTGGGATAATAGAGAGATTGGAACTTTATGGCGAAAAAGATTTGTCAAACATTGTTTCTCGTAGTGCAAAAATTTTAAATATTGAGATAGAAGATGATGCCGTTTTGGAAATTGCAAAACGTAGTCGTGGCACTCCAAGAATAGCCAACAGACTTCTAAAAAGAGTGAGAGATTATGCACAAGTAAAAGGCAATGGCAAAGTTACATTAGAGATAGCAAAAGAAGCACTAAAACTTATGGACGTAGACGAAAAAGGGCTTGATTTTGTTGATAGAAGACTCCTTGAAGGACTTATTAAAACTTTCAAAGGTGGGCCTGTTGGGGTAGAAACTTTGGCAACTTCTATAGGCGAAGAAGTTGCGACTGTGGAAGATGTCTACGAGCCATATCTCATAAGGCTTGGCTTTATTGCACGAACACTTCGTGGACGTGTTGCCTTGGAAGGTGCATACAAACATTTGGGCTTAAAGATGCCCAATAACAACAATTTACAAACGATAGAAGGCGAAGATGGAGAATAAATATATTTTAAAAAGCACATACAATTATGATTTGCCAGAAGAACTTATTGCTCAAACTCCTCTTGAAAAAAGAGATGAATCTCGTATGTTGTGCTTTGATATTGAAACTAAAAAATTGGAACACAAACATTTTTATGATTTGCCAACATTTTTAAAAAAAGGCGATGTTTTGGTTCTTAACAACACACGTGTCATTCCTTGCCGTTTGCTTGGCGAAAAGGTGGGGACAGGTGCAAAAGTTGAAATATTTTTGTTAAAACGACAAAATTTGACCGATTGGGAATGCTTGGCAAAACCGGGAAAAAGATTGAAAATTGGTACAAAGGTAAAATTTTCGGACGAACTTAGTTGCGAAATTATTGGGGAAGAAGAGTCTATTGGTGGAAAATTTGTACGTTTTTCTTTTGATGGAACTTTTGAAGATGTTTTGTCAAGAGTAGGGACAACACCCCTTCCACCATATATAAAAACAAGATTAAAAAACAGTGAAAGATATCAAACTGTGTACAGCATTGTCAATGGCTCATCTGCTGCCCCAACGGCTGGCTTGCATTTTACGGACGAACTTTTGCAAAAAATAAAGGATATGGGGGTTATAGTTTGTTTTGTCCTTCTTCACGTAGGGTTGGGGACATTTAGACCTGTCAAGGAAGATAATATCTTGGAACACGATATGCATAGTGAATACTATGAAGTGTCGCCTGAAACCGCCCAAATAATAAATAAAGCAAAGAAGGAAGGAAGAAGGGTTATTGCCGTTGGCACAACAAGTGTTAGAACTCTTGAAAGTGCTGGAAAAACAGGCGAACTTATCCCACAAAAAGGGGAAACAAAACTTTTTTGTTATCCACCATATGACTTTAAAATTGTGGATTGTTTGATAACAAATTTCCACTTGCCAGAAAGCACACTTATTATGCTTGTATCTGCTTTTGCAGGTTATGATGAAACAATGATGATATATAAAGAAGCAGTGAAAGAAAA
>CAZLYY010000019.1:13442-15437 GCA_964563895.1 uncultured Christensenella sp.
GGACATAGGGCTTTTGTGTGGGGAGATAACGAACTAGATTATAGATGCAAGGCATTGAAATCTAAACTCAAAGAAGCAATAAAAAAAGCATATGATATGGGGTACAACACTTTTCTTGATGGTATGGCTCTTGGTGGGGATATGCTATGTGCGGATATGATTTTAGGTTTAAAAAACAAATATAAAGATTTGCGACTTGTATGTGTTTTGCCTTGTTTGGAACAAGAAAAATTGTGGAACAATTTTGACAAAAGTAGATATAATTATATTTTATCACAAGCCGATGAAGTGGTTTGTTTGAGAGATAGTTATTGTGATGGGTGTATGCAAGCAAGGGATAAATTTATGATAGACAACTCATCTAGATTGATAGCAATTTTTTCTGGGAAAAAAGGCGGAACAAGTTTTACTGTGAAACTTGCCCAAAAAGATGGTTTGGATGTTGAAATTGTCAATCCTGATGACCTTTAATTTTAAAATTTAATATCAATTTTGTTTTTTATTGTACAAAATAAGAAATAAAATTGATTATTTTTTTGATTTGATATATATTTTTAGTGTTAGAACAATTAAAAAGGGAACAAAATGAGCGAAGAATTTACATTTGAAGAATTACATATTGATAAAAATAGCGGGGCAAGAACGGGAAAATTTACAACTCCACATGGTGTTATTCAAACTCCGATATATATGCCTGTTGGTACTCAAGCGACTGTAAAAAGTTTGACGCCAGAAGACTTAAAGGAAATAGGGGCACAAATAATTTTGTCCAACACCTATCATTTGTTTTTGCGTCCAACCAACGAAATTGTAAAAAAGGCGGGCGGATTGCATAAATTTATGAATTGGGATAGACCTATTTTGACAGATTCAGGTGGATTTCAAGTTTTTTCATTGTCCAAATTTAGAAAAATTTCAGATGATGGGGTGGAATTTAGGTCGCATTTGAATGGTGATAAACATTATATAACTCCTGAAAAGTGTGTCCAAATTCAAAATGATTTGGGCAGTGATATTATTATGCAACTGGACGAATGTACCGAAGGTGGAACCGATTACAAAAAATCAAAAAAGGCATTAGAAAGAACTGAAAAATGGTTGAAAAGGTGCTATGAAGCACAAAAAAATCCAAAACAAATGCTTTTTCCTATTGTTCAAGGGAATATTTATGACGATTTAAGACTAGAAAGTCTTGAAAAGGCTCTTCCATATGTTCGTTGTGGAATTGCTATTGGTGGGTTGTCCGTTGGCGAACCAAAAGATGTTATGTATCACGTTTTAGATGTTTTGAAAGACAAACTTCCTAAAACTAGTCCACATTATCTTATGGGAGTAGGGAGCCCAGATGATTTGATAGAAGGGTCTTTTCGTGGAGTAGATATGTTTGATTGCGTTTTGGCAACACGTATTGCAAGAAATGGCACTGCTTTCACAAGTCATGGCAAAGTTGTTATAAAAAATGGTTGTTACAAGGAAGATTTTTCTCCACTTGATGATGAATGCGATTGTGAGTGTTGCAAACATTATACAAAAGCATATTTAAGACACCTTTTTAATACGGGAGAAATTTTGGGTGCAAGATTGTTGAGCAAACACAACTTGAGATTTTTATTGCACCTTATGGAACAAATAAGAGACGCTATAAACAACGACCGCTTGCTCGATTTTCGTGATGAGTTTTATACAAAATATTATGGCAAAGATTGGGAAAAGACAAACAAACATCTCAAACCTCGTGCTGAAATTGAAAAAAATATAAAAAAATAGTGATAGGATAGGAAAAACTAGGCGACCGCTGGGCTGACAGCATTTTCAATGCACCACCCCGCGACCACCACTCTATAAATTTTCGACCCCTTACAAGTATTGCTTTCCAAATTTCAATAATTTAATGTCGTTAATATTCAATTATATAAAATATATCAATATAAGTTGATTTGTTTGACTTTAATTTTATAAAAAATTATACTTAATTATGTATAATTTTTTTTGTGT
>CAZLYY010000020.1:0-3391 GCA_964563895.1 uncultured Christensenella sp.
CTTCCGCAAGTCGTGATGCGGAAAAAACAAAAATTGCCAATAAAATAACCAATTTAACAAATATTTGTGGGGATATAAAAGTAGAACTCCCAAAAATTATTGAAAAAAATAAAGACGCAACTTTTGTTATTGACCCACCACGTAGCGGTGTGGACAAAACCACTTTAAATTTGCTTAAATCTTGCAAGGTAAAACGAATTATATACATATCTTGCAACCCTTATACTTTAAAACAAAATTTAGTCTACCTAAGCGACACCTACAAGGCAATTTCTTTTGATATTTTTGACCTTTTTCCACAAACTTTTGATATTGAAAGTGTTGTTGAACTTGAATTGAAATAATTTGTTTGCAAGAATAGCAATTTTGTATTAACTTTTGATATGTAAAATTGCCTTAAAAAATATAAAGTTGTATTGACACGAAGTTTAACTTATATTTTTTATATCATATCAAAATTTTTTAAAATATTTTTTTACAAAAATGATTAAAAGTAAAGAAAAAAAAGTTTTGTTCAAATTATTGAAATCAAAGTTTAAAATTCAATAAAAAGCATATCACAATAAACTTGCTTTACATTTTTTATTGTGTAAGATATAATAAACGTATGAAAAATTTTTTATTGGTTACAAATTCTTTTTACGTTTTTGGACAAGAGATTTCTTTTTATGGGTTGCTTATTTCTATCGGTATGCTTTTGGGCGTCATTGTCGCAATTTATATTGTTAGAAAGAAAGGATACAGCAAAGATATGCCTATAAATCTTGCTCTTTATGCTTTGCCTTGTGCTATTGTTGGGGCAAGAATTTATTATTGTGTTTTTCACGGAGTTGATAGTTTTTGGCAAATATTTAGAATTTGGGAAGGTGGTATGGCCATTTATGGTGGTGTAATTGGTGGCTTTTTGGGTGTTCTATTATGCTCCAAAATACACAAATATTCGCTTCTTGAATGTTGCGACCTTGCAGCCCCTTGCCTTATTTTAGGGCAAGCAATTGGCCGAATTGGGTGCTATTTTGCTGGTTGTTGTTATGGAGTTGAAACAACAGACCCAATGTTGATGTTTTTCCCTTTAAGTGTGCAAATCAATGGAACTTGGCACTTGGCAACATTTTTTTATGAAAGTTTTATAGATTTTATAGGTTTTATGTTGTTATTTATTTTAACTCACAAAATATCAACAAAAGGGGTTATAACCGCTGGCTATTTTATAATTTACGGCACTGCACGTGCTCTCCTTGAAGCATTTCGCGACCCAAAAGAATGTTTGATGATAGGGAGTTTAAGAGTTTCGTTGTGCCTTAGTGTCTTGCTTGTTATTGTGGGGGCTGTGTTGTTGTTTGTTGTCTTGAAAAAGAAGGGAGAGCCTGCAAATGAGTAGTTTTAAAATTGTAAAAAAAGGATATAGCCAACTTGAAGTAGATAGTTATATTGAAAGATTAAAGAACGATTATGAAACTCGTTTGGCAGAACAAAAGGATAGAATTTTTTATTTGAAAGACCAATTGGACAAATTGACAAAATCAACGGACAATGAACTTATGACTTCACTTTTATCCGCAGTTGAAAAAGCAAAATTAATTGAAAATAGTTCAAAAAATATTTATGAATTGGAAACAAAAAAATTGAATTTATTATATGCAAAAATGGAAAACTTGTTGCAAACAAGTGATACTTCTAATAGCGAAGATGTAAAAAAAGAGTTGTTAAAAACCATTCAAGATTGTCGCAAATCTCTTCAAAATAATATAGAAATGCAATCTAAGAATATGAAGGAAAGTTCAAGCGGAGACCCTGTACGCCGTTTGCTTTCAAAAATGATGGGAGCCAAAAGAATCACTGTTGATGCTTTGGAAGATATGGAAGAAGTTCAAGATGTAGCAGAACCTTCTCAAAAAAACATAAAAAAAGAACGGGAAGAACAAGAAAAATTTGAAGCAAAATATGATTCAAAACGTGAGCCTCACGACTTTGAAAAATTCTTGTCAAAAGATTCTCAACAAACAAATGGTACAAATTTTGAAAATATTTTATTTTCAACAAATGCGGATTTTTCGCCAAACGAAACAGGCTTTGATTTAAAAGAAGCCGTCAATCCAAAAGAAGACTTAGATGAAATTATGAAAGCCTTTGATTTTTATAACGATATTAAAAGTGATGAAAACAAAGCAAATTAATTGAAAATATACAAGTAAGCAAAAAGAATACTACTTTTTTCTTGTCCCAACTTATCTTGTTCTAGACTATCAAATATTTTTATTAGATAGTCTTTTTTATCAATATTTTTGACTTGGTCAATTTCTTCTTCAAAAATTTCTTTGTAATTTTGCAAATCTTCATTTACTTCATCTAGTTTTTTCTTTTTTGTTTTGAGAAGCAAAGCATTTAAAGTCATAAGCAAAACTTTTGAAATAAAATCTTCTTGCAAACTTGATGATGAATTTGATGACAAAACTTTTGAAATTATTTTGATTATATCATATTTTTTAGTTGCATAATCTCTATCAAAATCATACATAAAGGTGCTTGTTTTCAAGTATTCGCCAAGTTTATCATAAAATTTCAACTTTGCATATGTTGGAGAATCTTTTAAATTTGGTAAAATTTCTTTTTTGATAAATTTTGACAATTCTTTTTTTAACTTTTCACCATAATCACTTTTTGTGTCTTGTTTTTTTGCGGAATTTTTTCTAATTTTTTTAATGTAATCGGATATTGGCGTAATTTGATTGTTTTTTAAATCATTGTAAAATACAAAATAATTACTTGGAAGGAGTGTCTTTAGTCTTTCTTCATATTCTTTTATTTTTTCTTTCTTTTGCTTTCCAGCAAGTAGGGAAAGGGAAGAATAAAGTTTGTCAAGAGACACTTTTATCATCTCTTGTGATTTTAAGTTGTATAAATAGCGTTGGTCAAAATCTTGATTTTCAAAACTATATTCATAGTCTTGCAAATTGTATACGGTTTCTTTTCCTTGTTTATTTATGGTTATTACACCAACAGGTCTTGAAATATTGTCATCTTCCAGCCATTTTGCGACTGGAAAACACAATAAAATGTTGAGCCCAATGCGTTTAAAAATAGGGGGCAAAATGAGAATGTCGCTGTCCCAATTTTTAAAATTTTTGTAGTATTTTTTTTGTAAATACATAATAAAATTTAATCTAAAACATTGATAAAACATCAATAATATTATACATATTTTGTATAATTTGTAAATAGTTAAATTGGAGAGACTATCTATTGTTTGTAGAGTGGGAAAATTGAGAGTGGGAGGGCGAAGCCGTAGTTAAAATGCGTTATGCATTTTAACTCCCTAGTCCCAAAAATATTTTTGGACTAGGGGCGAGCAAGGGCTACCCTTGCTCGCAACGGCTTCGCCCATATAATT
>CAZLYY010000020.1:3491-14487 GCA_964563895.1 uncultured Christensenella sp.
GCCCATATAATTTTTATCTAGCAACAAAATCTCTTTACAATCTTTATCAAATGATTTAAAATTTCTATATGTTTAATACTATTTTAGAAATTTTAAAAGAAGCAACACTAGATTCTCTAAAAATGTTGCCAATAATATTTCTTTGTTATGTTGTTATAGAACTTTTAGAAGAAAAGATTTTAAACAAATATCAAACAAATAAATTGCTCAAATCTCCTTTTGCTCCCCTTGTGAGTGCTGGATTTGGGCTTATTCCACAATGCGGATTTTCTATAGTTGCAACGGACTTGTTTTCAAAAAGGGCAATAACTTTAGGCTCTCTTTTTGCTATTTATCTTGCCACATCAGACGAAGCCTTGCCTCTTCTTTTGGCGGATTCCAACAATTATGTGAACATTATCTTGATTCTTGCTATCAAATTTGCATATGCGGTTCTTGTTGGGGTAGTCATTGATTTAATTTTTAAAAATAAAGAAAAGAAATCTTATGCTACAAATATGCTTTCCAATCAACAAGAAATTTTGCAAGAAAACAAGGATATAGACAAAGACAATTCTTCTCAAAATTTGGAAGTTGAAACTAGCAAAGAAGAAGATAATTTATCAAGTGTAGCAGACGAGCATATCCACGGTTGTTGTCATCACGACATTGAAAACGAACATAAAGGCGTCAAAGAAATATTTTTGCACCCACTTTTGCACTCACTAAAAATATTTGCTTTTATCCTTGTTATCAACATAATTTTTGGTGCAATTATGGAATTTGTTGGCAAAGATGTTATAAAAGATTTTATGCTTAAAACAGGCATTTTTGAGCCTTTCATTGTTGCACTTGTTGGCCTTATTCCAAATTGTGCTTCGTCCGTCATAATAACCGAATTGTTTATGTCTGGGAGCATAACTTTAGGTTCAACACTCGCTGGATTGTCTGTCAACTCTGGGCTTGCTTTGATTGTGCTTTTTAAAATAAATAAAAACACGAAACAAAATGTTTTTATACTTATATCTCTTTATGTGTTAAGTGTACTTTTGGGTGTTGTTGTTAACCTTTTTTAAGATTTAAAAAAGATTGTTTATATATAAAATAACAAGGGAAATAATTTTAATTATCTAATTTTTTTGTGTTTAAAAGTAAAGGAGTAAAAGATGAGTAACAAAAATTATGTGTGGGATTTTAGTGATTATTTTTCAAACGAAAATGAATTTGAAAAAACTTTTTTAGAAGCAAATAACGATATAAAGAAATTTAAAAATTATGAAGGAAAGTTGGGAAAAAAGGCTCAACTTCTAGAACTTTTAAAACTTCTTGAAAAGAGTTATTATAATATAGACAAGTTGTATGTTTATGCACATTGCAAAAGTGATATGGACGTAACAAATGCACAAAATCAAGAGAGATTGGCAAGGGTGCAAAAAATGGCGACCGACCATTCGGTTGAAACTGCATATATCGCTCCAGAATTGACAAGTATGGATAATGCTTATTTAGAAAATATTTACAAAGACAAAGCATTTTCAAGTTTTTCTTCACTTATTAGAGATGTTTTAAGAAACAAGCCACATACACTCAACAAAGATTGTGAAATTTTGCTTTCAAGTGTAGGTGATTTTTCGGACGACTTTCAAAAGAATATGTCAAGTTTTGGCAATGGAGATTTAAAGTACAAAGATGTTTTGGACAAAAATGGCAAACCTAAAAAATTGACACAAGCATTGATATCTTCTTATCTTAGAAGTGCGGATTCAACTTTGAGATTAAACACATATAAAGAGCGAATGCTTGCATATGGAAGATTCAACAATTTTCTATCTTCCAACTATCTTGCAAGTGTCAAAAAAGATGTATTTTTTGCAAGAGCAAGACATTTTGATTCAGCACTTCTTGGTGCTTGCTATATGGAAGAAGTTGACTCAAAAGTTTATGATAATTTGGTGAAAAATGTAGAAAAATTTTTGCCACTTAATCAAGAATATTTTAAAGCCAAAAAGAAAGCACTTGCGATAAAAAATTTTTCATTGAGTGATATCTATTTCAATCCTTTTTCTTCTTCAAAAAAATATTCATTTGAAGACGCTTTAAATATTGTCGTGGAAGCCCTTTCAATTTTCGGGGAAGAGTATACAAGTTATATCAAAAAAATGGCAAGCGAAGGTATGATTGATGTTTATGAAAGAAAGGGAAAGGTTGGTGGCGGTTATGAAACTATGGCAAGTAAGTGCACCCCTAGAATTTTGCTAAATTTTACTGGGACGGCAAACGATGTTTCCACTTTGGCTCACGAGTTGGGACATGCAATGCATAGTGTCTATTCGGACAAAAACCAAAGCATTATCAATTCTTCATATACAATCTTTTTGGCGGAAATAGCAAGTACAGTCAACGAAACTATTTTAAACGAATTTATGTTTAACAAAAGCAAATCAAATAGCGAAAAGGTTTTTTATTTAAGTGAGTTTTTGTCAAATTTCAATGCCACCGTTTTTAGGCAAACTATGTTTGCAACTTTTGAACAAATTATTCACAAAAAGGTGGAAGACAATGAACCTGTATCTTCCCAAGTTTTAAATGAAACATATTTTTCACTTGTAAAAAAATATTTTGGCAATTCACTTAAAATTTTAAACGAAGTAAAATATGAGTGGAGTTTAATTCCACATTTTTACACACCTTTTTATGTGTACAAATATGCAACTGGACTTGTCAGTGCAATAAATATTGTGGAAAACTTAAAGTCTGGAAAAATTTCGGTTGATGATTACAAAAAGTTTTTATCAAGTGGTTGCATCAAAGACCCTATAACCTTGCTAAAAATTGTCAAGGTTGATTTAACAACGGACGAACCTTTCAATGTCGCCTTTAGTTATTTTGAGACAAAACTTAAAGCATTTAAAAGACTAACATCTAAAAAATAGATATAAAAATTTTTGTTTGTAAAAAATTTTTAAAAAAAAGTTGAAAAAATTTGTTTTTTTTATTGACTTTGTATTTTAACTTTGCTATGATAATAGAGCATTTGAAAAGCGAATACGTTTGAATGCAATATTCCTCGGTAGCTCAATGGTGGAGCACTCGGCTGTTAACCGATAGGTTGTCCGTTCGAGCCGGACCCGGGGAGCCAAATTGATTTTCACCGATAAAAGAATTGTCGGTAAAATCTTGGGAAGATAGACATTGTTCTATCTTCTCTTTTTTGTTATCTTCCTCTTCGCTTTCAAGATGTGTTATGTCGTATAAAGTAAGTGCTTTTTTGTTGTTGATTTCCATATCTAAATGTGCGACAAGCATTGATGGAACTTCGATTGAAGTTTTATTTCATTTTTGTCAAGCGACTAATATTTCTCTTAAAGAATTTTTTGACGAAGATTTGAAATATTCAGCACAATATCAAGCACTTATTCCTTATATGTGCGACTTAAATCAAGATGAATTACAAGATATTATCGCAATAATAAAAAGAATAGTTAAAAACAAAAAATAGCAAAATAAATTTGCTATCCTTAATCAAATAAATATTTATATAACTCAATAAAATCGTTTAACTGATTTGTAAAATTATGGTCTGCATTTGGAATAGTAATTGTATTTGCTTTTTTATTAACAATTCCTATGAATTTGTTTGACGTATCCTTCTCGCCACAAATTAAAGTCGTTTTGCCATTAAAAAAATCTATTCCATTATTTATCTTGTGTAGATTTATATTCAAAATTGGGTTTATTGCAAGTATTTTTTTTATTTTTGGGAACTCGTATGCGTGCATAAGTAAGATATTTGCTCCTGCCGAACTGCCCATTGCAAAAATATTGTAAAATTCTTTTTTATTAACAACTGACATTATATAAGCTAGATTTTCTTTTGTGTGTTGCCACGAGCCTTTAGGCGAAGTGGCAACTATAACTGAATAGTTGTATTTTTGAACCACTTGCTTTGCTACCTTTTCATATTTATTTTGAAAACCTTTTGTTGTTCCACCTATGCCGGTAAGGATAAGCAAAAGATTTTTGCCAGCACTATAAAACTCAACCTCAATATCTTCCACTAGGAACTCCTATTATTTTTTATTTAATTTATACCACTTTGTATATAAACTTTCATCTTCACCGGTGCATTTAAACATTTCAAACCCACTGCCGATAGCACTTGCATTTTCGCCATTTTCTCTTTTTAAAAGAATTGTGGCAAGGGTAGTTAAAAAATATTCTTGTTCTTCAAATATAACTGTGCGGTTGCTATTGACTATTGCTTTATACTTATTATTTGGAATAAACTCAATCTCATCACCATTTTTTAACCCCAAACTATAAAATGTTTTAACCGGTGACATTTTTCTTTTTGAGCCTTGTGTTTCAAGGTCTTTTGTAAGTTTTTGTGGTTTATCTTGTGAATTATTATAATACAAAATCTTTGCATCATCAATTAGACTTGCTATTTCTTGCATAATTGACACTGCATCTTCTGGCTCAATATTAAAAAACTCTCGCTTTGGGTTTATTCGTAAATTTGGTGCGAGTTTTCCAATAAGTTTATGTATCATATGTTCTGCTTGTTTGTATTTTACTGTTTCCAAGACTGCATAGGTTTCAAAAGGCAAGGGAATACCTGTTGCTTGCGAAAGTTCTGCAAGTCGTCGTTCCAAATGGTCTGTATTGCCAATTTTTATCCAATTCTCCTTAAAACAAGGGTTTGTCAATATGTAAACATATCCTTTATTTTCCATAAAAAAGTGCCCTCCAACTTGTGGAAGGCACCGCCCCCCTATAAAGAACAAACCTTCTATTGTCGCGACACAATTTTACCAAAGTAGGTGGAAGTATTTGTGTTATAGGCAAAAGCCGTATCCCACTATGGCAAATATTAAATTGTGTCGCACAAGTATAATACCACAAACATAATTTAAAGTCAACAGAAATGGAATTTTTATAAAAAAAGCACTGAGTAAATGTGGGGTGAACCCCTAACTGCCACAATCTTTGTTTTTTACTATAAATTTGATTTTTTCTTGCTTTTTTAGGGTAGTAATGTTTGCCAATTATAGTCGCAAAACAGTCATTTATTGGTGACAATGATAATGGGGAGCCAAACAAAGACTTGTTGCAAGACGGGTCTTTTTTGTTGTCAAAAAAAGACTTGCTTTAATGCAAGTCTTTAAAAATATTAAATGTGGTTTATTCTTGTTCCGTAGATGAATAAGTCAACTTTTGATTATATGTTGTTTCATAACAATTTTTCCAAAGTTCAAAGTTTTTGTCCGCCATAATTTTGGCGTTTTCTTTGTCATTTAAATTTTCTTCGCTATAGATTGCTGGGAAAATATGCAAAGTGTATTCTTGGTAGTATGACCCGTCAGGGGAAAGTTTATCACTATCTTGCATCGTTAGAAAACAAGGAAGCACAGGGACATTTGAAGAAACTGCAAATCTAAATGCACCGGGTTTGAAAGGACGTGGTTTTTTGTAATTCCACCACATTGCTTGCTCTGGATAAATAAGGACTTTTTCTCCTCTTTTTAGAAGTGTGTCCATAGCGGTCAAAAACAATTTCATAGTATCCCTATTTGAAGATAAGGGAAGAGTGTTGCAATGCCTAAAAAGTTTGCCAAAAAAACCTGGGAAAGAAGTGTAATTTGCTTCCTTTATAACTTTCCAAAGATGTTTTTTGCCCAAATCTTTTTGAAAGACTTTAAAAACGACATAGTTGTCATATACATTGCAATGATTGCAAGTGATAACAACCCCCTTGTCGCGAACAGCAAGATAATTTTCATAACCACGGACTTCTTTTATAATAAGATTGCCTTTTTTTATTTCTCCATCAAAATATTTGATAGCAAGTTTGTTGGAAAAATGTGTCGCTATTCTATTTTTCAATTTTTTGTTGAGATAGTCAATTTCATTAGGCTTGATAGGACGGCCAGGAACATCGTCTTCTACGTCTTCATTGAAACGACCTTCTTTTTCAAAAATTTCAATGTTTTGCAAAACCTTTTGCCTGTCTGGAGATAAATTTTCGTTCATAATTTCCCCTTTTAAATTTGGTAATTTTGATTTGTTGATAAAAAATTATACTTTCAACAAATAAAATTTTAATTTTATCAATTTGAAAAATTAAAACTTTGTATATTATTACTTTATCATAATTAGTTGAAAATAGGCAAGCATTATGATAAAATATACAAGCAAATTGATAGAAAAAGGAAACAATTATGAAGACATCAACTCTCAAAGGAATGTATGACTATATGCCAAATGAAGCAAGTATAAGAGATTATTTGCAAGAAAAAATATTGACTATATACAAAAAACAAGGCTTTAATAGAATTTACACACCTATTGTGGAAGATATTGAAAATTTGGAAAAAAGTGATGGGGGCGAAAACCTAAATTTGATTTTCAAAATATTGAAGCGTGGTGAAAAGTTTGAAAAGGCTTTAGAGAACAAGGAATACAACAATTTGTGTGATATGGGGCTAAGATATGACTTGACTTTGCCATTGTCCCGTTTTTTTGCCGAACATAAAAACGACCTTAATCTACCTTTCAAGTGTATTCAAATTGATAGGGTTTATCGTGCGGAAAGGCCACAAAAGGGAAGAAATAGAGAGTTTGTTCAATGTGATATTGACATTGTGGGTTCTAAAAGTAGTGATTGCGAAGTGGAACTGATAGACACAACAGCAAGGGCTCTTTTGTCTATTGGTTTGAAAAATTTTAAAATAAAAATCAATCATAGGGGATTGCTAAAAAATATTTTGCTCAATATGGGATTTGATGCACAAAATGTTGATAGTGTGTGTATAACTTTTGACAAATTAGACAAAATTGGACAAGATGGTGTGAAAGCGGAGTTGCTTGAAAAGGGTTTTGATAAAAATGCAACAGAAAAATTTTGTGCCTTTTTGCAAAAACTTCCATTGTCTTTGGCTGATATTGAAAACGAAATTGGCTCTTGTGCCGAAATTGACAATTTAAAGGAAATTATGTCAGGTGTTGATGCTTTGTGTGGCGGAAAGTATGCTATTGAGTTTGATTTGAGTCTTGTTCGTGGGCAAGGGTATTACACAGGCGCCGTTTTTGAAGTAAAAAGCGAAGAGTTTTCCACATCTCTTGGCGGTGGCGGAAGATATGACAATTTGATTGGCAAATTCACAGGCGAAAATGTTCCAGCGGTTGGTTTTTCTATTGGATTTGAAAGGATTTATTCAATTTTATCTCAAAACAAAATAGATTTTGATAGAAAGAAACTTGCTATAATTTACGATGAAGGGCAATTTGTTTCTTGTCAAAAATATGCATTAACTCTTCAAAACGATTTTGACACTTCTCTTTTTATCCGTCCAAAAAAATTGGGAAAATTGCTAAACAAGTTGGAACTTGATGGCTTTTACGCTTTTGCTATTTATGGCGAAAATGAGATAAAACCTTTAAAAAATTAATTAAAAAAGGTTTTGATAGTTTAAGGGGGCAAAAATGATATTTTTATTGTGCGACCATGCAGGTTTTGATTTGAAAGAAAGTATAAAGAATAGACTTTTTAAAAAGGGCTATGATATTGTAGATGTTGGTGCATTTACAAAGGACGACAATGACGATTTTTCAACATATATCAATCTTGTGAAAAAAAGTTTTGATTGTTCAAAAAAGGAAGATAGAATCATTGCCGTTTGCGGTTCTGGTGTGGGAATGAATATTGGACTAAACAAAATAAAAGGTGTTAGGTGTGTTGTGGGGCACAATGTAAAGGAAGTCCAAACAGCAAGAGAACACAACAACATAAATGCCCTTGCACTTGGTGGAAGATGTGTGGGGAAAATAAGCGCTTACAAAATGATAGACACTTTTTTATCAACCGTTGCACTTGGTGGAAAGTACAAAAAGAGAATGGATGATATTGAAATAAAGTAATATTTTTATAAAAAATATGTTATTTAATCAATGCTTGAAATCAATATAAAATGTGTTTTATTTATATTTTTTCTTAACTTTTGTTTTGCTAGTTTCAAAGGATATGTTTTTTTGATTTAAACAAAATCAACTTTTTTGCAATATTTCACCATTGTTTACATCAATCAAAGTGGCAAGAACATTGCCATTTTTTGTTATACATAAAACATAATAATAAATATTTGACATATCTTGCTTATCACTTACAAGTTTTATGTAAATTTCGCCATCAAAATTGTTAGTGTTGTTGTATTGTTCAAGTGTATCCTTGTTTTTATGTACAAAAATATCAAGCGCATTGTTGTAGTTTATTTTCCAATCTTTTGACAAGCAAACAAGTGTAACCTTTTCGCCTAAATATTCAAGTGTCAATTGGTCGTTTTTATCAACCACTTTTTTTATATCTACAACAAGAGTGTTGTCAAAAGGGTTAATTTCCAGTTCGCCACTTATTTTTTCATTGTTAATGGTCAAAGAAAAATTTTTTTGCGACAAATTTTGCCCCTTTATAACAATCACCCCAAAATCGACAAGGGAAGTTTTTTCCCCATTTGCAACAAATTCACTTTCTCTTTGTCCGTCCGTAAAGGTGGCGGAAAAATTTTCCCCTAAACCTAAAAAAAAGTTTTGTCTATATTCGCTTACATTTTTGCTTATATTTTCTTCAAGCGACACCCCACACCCGCAAAATGCAAATATGGTTAATAATGCACACAAGCACACTGCATATATTTTAATTATATTATATATATATTTCATAACATATATATACTGGACTTTGTTAAAAAAAAGACTACAAACTTAGGAACTACTTTGATAAAGATAAAAATTATAGATATTTTTGATTTGAATTTTTTTTGATATATGTTAAGATTTTGTTGTTATGAAAAACAAAATGTATAATTCGGAAAAAGAAAAAGAGAAAGCAATAATTGTTGCGGTGTCAATAAATCGTTCAAAAGTTGATTTTGATAGAGAACTTGAAGAGTTGGAAAGTCTTTGCTTTACGGCTGGGCTTGAAGTCGTTGGACAAACATATCAAAATATAAAGGAAGAAACGGCTTCAACTTTGCTTGGGACGGGCAAGGTGGAAGAAATTGGCGCTATGGTAGAAGAGTTGGGGGCAGATGTCGTTGTCGTTGATTGCGAACTTACAGGTTCACAAATGTCCAATATTGCAGATGTCGTAAATGCAAAAGTTATTGATAGGTCTATGCTTATCCTTGATATTTTTGCCAAAAGGGCAACTTCAAGCGAAGGCAGATTGCAAGTAAAACTTGCGCAACTCAAATATTCTTTGCCACGTGTCGCAAGTTTGACCAGGGCACAAGGTCGTTTTGGTGGGGGAGTTGGAATGCGTGGCCCTGGCGAAACAAAACTTGAAATGGACAAAAGGGTTATCAAGGACAACATTGTCAAACTAGAAAGAGAAATAGCAAAACTAAAATCAAATAGACAACTTCAAAAAAGTGAAAGAAGAAAAAATAGAGTAAAACAAGTTGCTATTGTGGGTTATACCAATGCGGGCAAATCAACTTTGTTGAATACAATAACAAAAGCGGGCATTTATGCGGACGACTTGCTTTTTGCAACATTGGATACAACTTCTAGAACGTTGTGGCTAGGGGAAAACAAAAAAGTTGTGCTTGTTGATACGGTTGGCTTTATAGACAAGTTGCCACACGCTTTTATTCAAGCATTCAATGCTACTTTGGAAGAAACAAAAGATGCAGATTTGCTTTTGCACGTTGTTGATATTGCCGACCCACATTGCAAGGAAAAAATTGACGTTGTAAATGGTGTCTTGAAAGAAATAGGTGCAAACAATATCCCAACTATTACGGTTTACAACAAAATTGATAAACTATCTGGACCTTTTGAAGTCCCTAGCGAAGCAATTTGTTTGAGTGCAAAAAATAATAAAGGTGTTGAAAACTTAAAAAACGAAATAGAAAAAAGATTGTTTGACAATGAATAATTTTTTGGAGATATAACAACGGGCAAAGCCGTGAAAGTGAGGGACTCACTTTTTCTCGCAACCCCAAGGGGGTGCGAGATGCGTGCGACAAGTCGCACGCCACGGCTTTGCCCTTTTTATTCGCAAACCAAACTTACCGCCCAAAAACTACAACATATTTCTACATATGCACATATTTTCAAATATTTTTTTGATTTATTCACATTTTATTAAAATTGTTAGTATTATGAAGTAGAAGCAAAAGAAAAATACAAAGGAACACAAAGGAAACAAAAAGTACATAAGTTTAGGACGTCCAAAACTAAAAAACTAATTGAAAAAATTTTTAAGGAGACACAAATGAACTTTTTTGCAAATAATTCTTGTGGTGGCTGTGGCTCAAACAATTGCAATTGCTGGTTAATCTTAGTTTTACTTCTTTGTGGCAATTGTGGCGGAATGGGGCAAGGCATTGACTGTTGCACTTTGATACTACTTATATTGTTACTTTCCAATTGTTGTGGCTGTGGCGGAACACAAAACTGCTAATCATTTTTGCAAGCAAGCGTCCTAAAATAATGGGGCGCTTGTTTTTTTTGTCCAAATTTGTCTTTTTTTAGGTTTTACAAAAATTTTTACATATTTTGGAAATTTTATCAAAAAATAATTTTGAATATTTATTTCCGCTTCAACTTTTATTATAATTTTTTTGTATAAAATTATTTTTTTGAGCAAAAAATTGCAATATTTTTCACTTTTAAAATTTTGGTATAAAAAAATAATTTTTGGCAAGGGAAATATTGAATAATTTGTTGACAAAGGGAAAGGGATATTGTACAATGTTTTCGTTTTTAGTAGGCAAAATTATTCATAGAGAAAGTATAATTTCCGCTAAAATAATGGTCAAAAATACAAAATACTACATTTTCTATGATTGACAAATAAGTAATAGGGAGAAATTTTTATGTCAAAACTTAAAAAAATATTAGCAACAAGTCTTTTAGTCGTAGTGTCGGGCTTTTCCTATCTTGGTGGGGCTATTGGCAATATTGCCAAATCTCTTTTTTCAGTAGGGACTGCTAGTGCCGCTTCTTTCAAGGC
>CAZLYY010000021.1:0-14189 GCA_964563895.1 uncultured Christensenella sp.
TTTTTGTTATCTTTGTTCTCTTATCTTTGTTGCTTTTCCAGCCAAATCACGAAGATAGAAAAGTTTAGCACGTCTAACTTTGCCACGTTTTAAGACTTCAATTTTATCAATTTTTGGGCTGTGAAGTGGAAATGTTCTTTCAACACCAACACCAAAGGAAATGTGTCTAACAGTGAAGTTTTCTCTCACGCTACCATGTCTGCGTGCAATAACTGTGCCTTCATAACCTTGCACTCTTTCTTTGTTCCCTTCCTTAATCTTATAATAAACTTTGACAGTATCTCCGATACTAAACTCTGGAACAGAATCCTTAACATTCTCTTTTTCTATAACGTCAATAAGGTTCATTTTTTACCTCCAAAATCAAATTGCAAATTATAATATCATATGTATTTTAAAAAAGCAAGTATTTTTCAAAAATATTTTTACTTTTTTTGTTATAAAAATAAAAAACGTCAAAAAACTAAGCCATTTTGAAACTAGTAAAATAAAAATTAAAACAAAAAAGTTAAAGGTGATGTCCATTTATGTTAGTTTCAAAAATCATTGACGAAACAAAATTATTTACTATAAGTTTTAAGTCGTAAAACATTGCAATAAAAATTTTTTTATGCTAGCATAAGAAAGTGAAAAGAAATATTTTTTATGTTTTATATACTACATTCAACCTTGATATATTTTTTAAAACAATTATAGAAAGTTTGTTTTTGACAACTGTAAAAGGGCTGACTGCTTCGGATATAATTTTGATGTCTTTTATTGGTATTGGGGCGTCAATTTGTTTGTCCCCTATTGTTTGGTTGGTTTCAAAAAAAATTGGAAACAAAATGTCTTTGGTTTTAGGCGCATTTTGTTCTGTGTTGTGCGTTATCCTATACATAGTGTGCAACCAATTGATAGGTTTTATCTTTGCAAGTGTGGCATACAATTTGATAGCATTGTTTTATCAACCAGCAAGCATAATGTTGAAAAACAACTTGAAGGCGGAAAATAAAGAAGAAGATTTTGTTAAATGGAGCACATATGGAAAACTTGGGTTTTCTATAACCACTTTGATTGTATCGTTGATGTCTGGTTTTTGTTTTAACTTAAATCCATATCTTCCCGCATATTTAAGTTTGGGGTGCGCTATTTTGGGATTGATTTTTGCCCTTTTATTTCAAGAAACAAAAATTGAAAACATAGAAAATTTGGAAAACACAAATCAAGAACCTTTTACAATCAAAAATTTGTTTTTTAATAAAATAATGCTTTTGGTATTATTGATGAACATTTTTGGGATAGGGGTTATTGCCTTTTATCAGTCAAGAACTTCCTTGCTTGTCCAATTTACTTGCGAAAAATTTGCCATAGAATTAGCAAAAATTAGCATAATAATTAGTTTTATAGATTTTCTTTCACGTATAATTAGAATATTGTCCAACATAATCGTTCCACATATCTACAAAAAAATTGAGAACAAAGCAAATTTGCTAAAATATGTTGGGCTAACAATTTTTATCTCATCTTTATTGATGGCTGTTGGTGGAATTTTTCAAATTTCGGCAGAATTTAATATATGCTTAATTGCATTGGGCTTCCTTATGGCTATTTCTATAAGAGATATTTACGACACACTAGAAAATAAAGTAATTATAACAAAAATCCCAGAAAAGCAACAAAAACAAGCCGTTGTTTTACACGGAGTTTACAAAAAAATAGGGAGACTAACAACCAACCTATTTTCTTTAATTTTATTAAATTTTTTGCCATTAAATTATGTTTATTGTTTGTTGTTGCCTTTATCAATTGCTCAAATCTTTATATGTTTTAAACTTAGCAAGGTTGCTTGTTGATAAATTAATATAAAAACCAAACCACAAAAAAAATAGCAACCTAACAAAAGGTTGCGAATATAAGTTTTTTAAAAAATTTGTTTATATATAAAATTATTAAAGGTGTTTTTTTGTCTTAAAAATTATTTTGTATTTTAGCACAAGCCCGTTTTTTAGCACGGAAAAATACAAATTTTGTGCCATTAGAATGCATTTTCAATGTGGTCAATGTTGAAACTATTTCCCCTAGCAATAATTGCAATGCAATCAAAACGACACGCAACTTTGTCGTAAAGACCTTTTCTTTTTAGATAATAAGTTGCGGTTTTTCTTATTTTTTGTTGCTTTATTGGAGTAACCGCTTCTTGTGGCAAACCAAAATCTGCCGTTTCCCTTGCCTTTACTTCCACAAAAACAAGGACATCATCTATTGTGGCAATTATATCAATTTCGCCCATAAGATTTTTTTCGTTGCGAGAAACAATTGAATAGCCCTTTCTAATCAAATAATCACAAGCAATATCTTCACCAAGTTTTCCCAAAGCAAAATCATTGGATTTTTTAAACTCTTTGTAGTTATTTTTAAACATATTTTTGTCCCCCGCTTAAACAAAATGACCTATAAAACTATCACGATGAATTGGGCACTTGCCATATTTTTTCAAGGCGTCTATATGCTCTTTTGTGCCATAACCTTTATGCTTGTCAAAATGATATTCAGGATAATCTTTGGACAACTTGACCATAAGCCTATCCCTATAAACTTTTGCCAAAATAGATGCAGATGCAATATTGTAACTTTTTGCATCACCTTTTATGATATTTTCTTGCTTTATATCAATGTCTAATTTTACTGCGTCTATCAAAACAATAGCAGGCTTGACAGACAAACTTTCAAAGGCTTTTTTCATTCCCAACTTGGTTGCTTGCAAAATATTTATTCTATCAATTGTTTTTTCGTCAACTTCAACTATTGAATAAGAGATTGCTGTTTTGACAATTTTTTCAAACAACTCTTCCCTTTTTTTAGGAGAAAGTTTTTTGCTGTCATTGATACCATCTATCAGTTTTTCCTTTTCAAGTGGCATAATAACACAAGCACAAACAACAGGGCCTGCAAGTGGACCACGTCCTGCTTCGTCCATACCAGCAACAAGCCCAAGCGACTTGTATTTATCTTCGTATTCAAACATAATTTCTCCTACTAAATGCAATAAAAATTGATTTTTATATCCACAAATAAAATTTAATCTAAAATAATTTTGCCAAGACGATTTTTCCTAAAATCATCAATTATCATTCTTCCGCACCTATCATAATCAAGTTCTTGCTTCTTTAAATAACAATTTCTTGCTTCACAAATTTTGTCAAAGATATCCAAAGTTTCATCATTTTCGTCTATAGTTATGCCATATCTATCTTGCAAGTTTTGAGAATATTTTGGGCGGATATCTTTTATAAAAGCAAAAGCAAGTTCGGTCAAATCAAGGACTTCATCTTTGATAGAACCAATGTATGCGAGATTTCTAGCGGTTTTTTCGTTGTCAAAAGATGGCCACAAAGTACCTGGGGTGTCAAGCAAAACAAGTCCTTCCTTGGTAACAACCCATTGCTTGCCACGAGTAACTCCCGGGCGATTGCCGGTTATTGTTTTTGATGAGCCACAAAGGTTGTTTATAAGTGTGCTTTTGCCCACATTTGGGACACCAACAACCATTGCCTTAGGTTCATAATTTATTCCCTTTTCGTTTTTTGCACTCAATTTGTCTTCTAGAAGTTCCCTAGAAAGTTCAAAGATTTTTTTGCCAGAACCACTTTGGACACTATTTAGTGCCAAAACTTTTGAATTGCTTGTTACAAATTGTCTTTTAAATTTGTCAAGGTCGCAAGCATTTACCATATCAACCTTGGTCAAAATATATATAATTTTTTTGTTGGAAGCAAGTTTTGTAAGTTTTGGATTAAGGCAAGAAATAGGCGCACGAGAATCTAGGCAATACAAAAGGATATCAACATTTTTCAATTCCTTTTCCATTTGCCTTAAAGCCTTTGTCATATGTCCTGGGAACCAATTTATAACAGCCATTTTTACCTCCAAATATTATATTTTTTGTGCCAATAGTTTGTTCGCTATTTTACATAATACCTAACAAAAATAGTTATAAACATATCAAAATTTTAATCAAAATGTCTTCTTTTAAATAAAAAAATGAGTTTTTCGTTATAAAAATCACTTTTTCTTTGTTTTTAAAGTAGGGTCGCCATTTTTCAAGATATATTTTTCGTACAAATCAGGTCTTTGTGATTTTGTTATTTCCAAACTTTTTGCAAGTCGCCACTCGTCAACCTTTTTGTGGTCGCCAGAAATCAAGACATCTGGGACTTTTTCCCCCATAAAATCATATGGTCTAGTGTATTGTGGATACTCCAAAAGTCCGTTGGAAAAACTTTCAATTTGAGTTGTGTCATCGTTGCCCAAAACTCCTGGGATATAACGGCTAACCGCATCAACAAGCACCATTGCTGGGATTTCTCCGCCTGTCAAGACATAATCGCCAATGGAAAGTTCTTCATCAACCAAAAGGTCAACTATTCTTTCGTCTATTCCCTCATAATGTCCACACACAACAACCAAATTTTTATCCATTTTTGCCAATTCTTCAACTTTTTGTTGTGTCAAAGTTTTTCCCCTAGGCGACATAAAAATAACATAACTTTTGTCAGTTTTTACAGAATTTATAGCGTCAAAAAGAGGTTGCGGAGTCATAATCATACCCGCACCCCCGCCATAAGAATAATCATCACACCTTTTGTTGTTATCTAGTGAAAAATCTCTTATATTGATTGCATTTATATCAATCAATCCTGACTTTTGTGCACGAGATAAAATGCTGTGATTTAGTGCTTCAAACATTTCTGGAAATAAAGTTAAAATATCTATTTTCATAAAACACCTATATCATAACTTCTTTTAATTTTTCTATATCAACAATAATCTTTTTGTTTTTGACGTCAACATCAAGCAAAATTGCCTTTAAAAAAGGAAAACTTCGTTTTGCACCACAATGCAAAATATTGATAATATCTGCCCCACCATAACTTTCAACACTTTCAATTTCACCCACATAATTGCCTTTGACATCTCTTAACTCGCACCCAACAAGGTCATCTATAAGATATTCATTTTGTGAGGTTTCTAGTTGAGATTTGTCAACAAAAAGATGTTTGTTGCGATATTTTTCACACAACTCTATACTATCAATTCCGCATAGCAAAATATAGCCAAATCCCTTGTAGAACCTAATAGATTTGACTATATAATTTGTACCAGAAAGTTGTACTTGTTTGATATTTTTCCAAGTATCTTCATCTTTTAGAAAAAGGTCAAGTTTCATCTCGCCCTTTAGTCCTTGTGGTTTTAGAATTTTTGCAATTTCAACCATTTTATAAAAAAGTTACCTTTTTATTTTAAAAATTACTTTTTTGCCTTCTTTGTAACACGCAGAATGCAAAATTGACCTGATTGCTTGTGCAACTTTGCCATTTTTGCCAATTATTTTGCCCACATCTTTTTCATCAACTTCTGCGGTCAAAACAATTGCATTAGGTTCTTCATTGCACTCTATAGAAATCGCTTCTTTATTCTCTACAAGGCTACTTAAAATGTAGTGTAATAGTTCTTCCATAATAATCTCCTTGTAAATTACTTTTTAGCGTCTTTCTTCTTTGGAACAATTTTCTTGCTTGTATAAGGCTTTGGAGTTTCAGCATAAACACCTGCTTTTACGAGCAATGTTCTTGCAGTTTCAGTTGGTTGTGCACCATTTTTAAGCCAAGTAAGAGTTTTTTCAGTGTCAATTTTGAGATTGTCTTTTTCAACAAGTGGATTGAAATAACCAAGGCTATCAATAACCTTTCCATCTCTGCTTGTTCTAGCATCTGCAACTACGACTCTGTAAAAAGGGCTCTTCTTATCCCCAAGTCTTGTAAGTCTAATTTTAACTGCCATAATTTTTCTCCTTTATTTTGTAAATATATTTCAACAAATTTTTTATTAAAAATTTGTAAAAACCAATATCTTGTTTTGCTTTGATAATGCATTGCAATGCAACAATTTAAGTCAAAATTTGTCATTTTTTGTGCCATTTTTTGTTTACTAGACAGAAAAACAACTAAAATTTTAAACCTTTAAGTCCGCCAGATTTCATACGTTTCATCATAACTTTTGATTGCTCAAATTGTTTGAGAAGTCTATTTACATCTTGAATTTGAGTACCGCTTCCCATTGCAATTCTTTTCTTTTGGCTACCTTTTATAAGGTCAGGATTGAGACGTTCCTTTTTGGTCATACTTTGAATAATTGCCTTGTTTTTTGCTAAATCTTTTTCGTCTATTGTTATGCCACCAAGTTTGTTGCTTAACCCAGGAATCATACCGACAATGTCGTTGATATTCCCCATTTTTTTGAGATTTTCCATTTGTGCAAGATAATCTTCAAATGTAAAGGAACTTTCGCGAAATTTCTTTTCAAGTTGTTTTGCTTCTTCTTCGCTTACGGCATTTTGTGCCTTTTCTATAAGAGTCAAAACATCGCCCATACCCAAAATTCGTGATGCCATACGGTCTGGATAAAATGGCTCTAGGTCATTCAATTTTTCCCCAACACCGCAAAATTTTATAGGTTTTCCTACAACTTCGCTAATAGAAAGTGCCGAGCCACCCCTTGTATCACCGTCAAGTTTTGTCAAAATAACACCGGTTATATCAAGAGTATCGTCAAAAGTTTTTGCTACATTTACAGATTCTTGCCCATTCATAGCATCAACTACAAGCAAAATTTCGTTTGGGTTAATCTCTTTTTTCAAAACCTTTAACTCGTCCATCAATTTGTCGTCTATTGAAAGTCGGCCTGCTGTGTCAACAATAATCGTATCATACATTTTGCCACGAGCATATTCAATTGCTTGCTTGCAAGTTTTGTATGGAACTTGAGTACCCTTTTCAAAAACTTCTACATTGGCATTTTTTCCCACAACTTGAAGTTGATTTATTGCAGCAGGTCTATATATGTCGCACGCAACAAGCATAGGTTTTTTGCCTTGAGATTTAAGTAAACTTGCCAACTTGCCACACATTGTGGTCTTTCCGCTTCCTTGCAAACCACACAACATAATAACTGTAGGTGGATTGCTTGCAACTGCAAGTTTGCTATTAGTAGAACCAAGCAAACTAATAAGTTCGTCCCGAACAATTTTGATAACTTGTTGACCCGGGGTAAGACTTGTCATAACTTCCTGCCCCACTGCTTTTTCGGACACACGTGCAATAAAGTTTTTTGCCACAAGATAATTTACATCTGCTTCTAGCAAAGCAACTCTTATCTCACGCATTGCATCTTTTATCTCAAGTTCGGTCAATTTTCCCCTATTTGTAAGGTGCGAAAAAATGTGATTAAGTCGCATAGAAAGATTGGAAAACATTGACATTTTATAACACCTCCAATATAGATTGAAAAATTTCTTTTGCTTGCTCTACGTCATTGTTGTCAACTGTTTGAAGAAGTGATAAGCCTTGCTCTATCTTGGAACGAATAACTTGATAATTGTTTAAAAGTTGCAACTTTTCTTCATAATTATTGAGTATTTTTTCCGTTCTACGAACAAGGTCGCATATCGCTTGGCGAGTGGTCTTGTACATCAAAGCAATCTCACTCAAAGACAAATTGTCGTCCAAAAACAATTTTAAGGTTTCCCTTTGTTTGTTGGTCAACAATTCCCCATAAAACTCCAAAAGTAAACTTGTTTTTAAATTTTGTTCTAATTCCATAGGCTTTTGCTGTAAAGCAAAAATACTTTACAATGTAATTATATCTATTTAAACGCACTTGTCAAGTACTTTTTCTTGACTTTTCAAAAAATATTTGTTTTTATAAATTGTTGAAACACATATCCTTAAACAAATAAAAATGGACTCATTTGAATCCACTTTTAACATATCTTTATAAAATTCCGTCAACAAAACTGCGTGCATCAAATTCTTCTATATCGTCAATTCCTTCACCAACACCGATAAAGTAAACAGGGGTGTTGAGTTCCTTTATAATTGGGAAAACAATTCCGCCCTTGCTTGTTCCGTCTAGTTTTGTAAGCACAATCCCATCAATGCCAACTGCATCACGAAAAGCGGATATTTGGACAAGAGAATTTTGACCAATGGTAGCGTCTAAAACAATAAAATTGAGTTTCATTGCTTCTGGCCATTCCCTATCTTCTATACGATTGATTTTTTTAAGTTCTTCCATAAGATTGACTTTTGTATGCAAGCGACCAGCGGTATCAACAATCAAAACGTCCGTTCCCTTTGCTTTTGCACTCTTTATACCATCAAAAACAACGGCCGATGGGTCGGCACCTTCATCGTGTTTTATAATTCTAACATCGGCTCTTTTTGACCATTCTGAAAGTTGTTCGCTTGCTGCCGCCCTAAAAGTGTCCCCTGCAACCAAAGTAACCGATTTTTTAAGGTTCTTGAAATAATTTGCAAGTTTGCCAATAGTTGTTGTTTTTCCAACTCCATTTACCCCAACAACAGTGATAATCAATGGATATTGATATTCTTCCTTTTCGGCTGAAGTCAATGTTTCAACCAAAATATCCTTCATAAGTTCTCTTGCTTTTTCTTTTTTGTAACAATGAGTTTGAAGAATTCTATTTTTAAGATTTTTTATAATTTCTTGTGTTGTTTCTACCCCCATATCGCTTGAAATGAGTGCATATTCTAAGTCGTCATAAAAATCATTGTCTATATCTCCGCCCTTAAATACCGCATTGAGTTTGGTCATAAGAGCATCTTTTGTCTTTTTTAAGCCTGATTTGAGTTTTGAAAAAAATCCCATTTTGTATCCTTTATATGTTGTTTAATTTATTAATAAATTATTTTGCTTGTTTTTGTTTGTCTTGCTCTGTTAGTTTGACAGCGTCAGCAAGTTTGACTGAAACAATTTTGCTAACACCTGGTTCTTCCATTGTTACACCATAAAGAGCATCTGTGAGCATCATTGTTGGTTTTCTGTGTGTGATAACAATAAATTGTGTATCGTTTGAGAAGTTCTTTAAATATTGTGCAAATCTTGAAACGTTTGTGTCGTCAAGTGCCGCTTCAATTTCGTCTAACAAACAGAATGGCATTGGACGAAGCCTTAGTATAGCAAACAAAATTGCAATGGCTGTCAAAGCCTTTTCGCCACCACTCAAAAGGGTTATGCTTTGCAACTTTTTCCCCGGTGGTTCGGCAACAATTTCAACACCTGCTTGCAAAGGGTCTTCGCTTTCTGTAAGTTCAAGTTTGGCATTTCCGCCACCAAACAATTCCCTAAAAATCTTGGAAAAGTTTGCTTGAATTTTTTCAAATTCGGTGTCAAAACGAGTAATCATCTCTTGTGCCAAGTCGCTAATAATCTTTTGAAGGTCTTCTTTTGCAATGGTCAAATCGTTGGCTTGCGCACTCAATGCTTCGTATCTTTCCATAAGTTCTTTGCAATCTTCAATAGCATTGACATTGATGTAGCCCAATTTTGATATGTCTTTTTTGAGTTTGTTTATTTCAATCATTCCTTGTTTTACATCAAAGTTTTCCACCTTGAATTCTAGGCAAGAATCGTATGTAAGTTCGTAATCTTCAAAGATTTTTTCTTGCATAGTTTCAATATCTGTGTCCACTTTTGTAAGAGCGGAAGTTTGTTGATATTTCTTTTCTTGCACAAGACTTATCTCTCCCATAAGCCTTGCTTTGTCATCATCAAGTTGCTTTATTTCATCTTGCAAAGACTTCTTCTCGCTATCAAGCCCAGCAAGTTTATCTCGTCTATTTGTGATTTTGCCTTTTAACTCGTCATCGTCAACTTGGTCAATTTTGTTTTGAACAAGAAGTTTTGCATCATTGAATTTTCTTGTAACGGCATCTAATTGCGACTTGAAGTCAACAATATTGAAATCACATTGTTTGATATAATCATCAAGTCTTGCAATCTCGCCATCAACATTTGCAAGGTCGCCTTCGCAAGAAGTCTTTTTAACTTTAAGTTCTGTTATCTCATTTTGAAGTTCATCTCTATCCTTTCTCAAACTTGCAAAAACTTTTTGATTGTTTTCAATTTCTTGAGAGCCATCAAGAGATAAATCAACATCTTTTTCTGTGCTATTAAGAGCCTTGGTGATAACTTCTATCCTTGCGGAATAATCTAGCCTTTCTTGAGAAAGAGCCATTCTTTCCTTGGTCAATTCTTCCACATAAACACTAAGTTGTTCGTAATTTTGATTTTGTTTTGCCGATTCAACTTGCGCTACAACCAAATTGTCTTGGTAAGTGGAATTTTTTGCAATAAGGTCATTTAAACTTTTATCAAAGTTAACTTTTTCGGTCTTTGCTTGTTCCAAATCTCGTGAAAGTTTGACTATTTGAGTGTTTAAGGACTCTATTTCGTTATCTCTTGTCAAAAGGTTGGAAGTAACCGCCTTTTTGCTTCCACCACTGATAGAACCTTGTGGATTGACGACATCGCCATCTAAGGTTACGATTCTAAAAGAAAATCCTGCTTGTTTTGCAAGGCTAACTGCGGTGTCTGTGTTGTCAACAATAACCGTTCTTCCAAGCAAACTTTCAAAAATGCTTCTCAATGATAAATCATACTTTATAACACTGCTTGCAACACCAAAGGTCTTGTTCCTTCTCAAAAGAGATTGCTCCATATCGTTTAGCAATCTAACTTTCATAGAAGTAATAGGCAAAAAAGTTGCACGTCCATAATTGTTGCGTTTTAAATAATTGATAAGGAATTTTGCATCTTCTTCGTTTTTGGTGATAACGTCTTGCACTGCCCCACCAAGAGCAACTTCAATGGCTGTTTCAAAACCTTTTGGAATAACCATACTATTTGCCACAATTCCAACGATTTTTGAGCCAAGTTCCCTTTGAGTCTTGCTATCTTGCATAAGACGTTTGACCGAATAATTGAAACCGTCAAAATCTTTTTGCATATCTTCAACAACACGTTTTTTGTTTTGCAAAATTTGGATATTTGACGATATTTGGCTTATTTTTTCGTTTATTTCACGAACTTTAACATAATATGAATCAAGTTGACTTTGAATTTTTTCCGCTTCATCTTCCAAATTGTCATATCTATTTTGTGCATCTTTTGCTGTTTTTAGAGCAAGTTCCAAAGCGGACTCTTTTTCTTTTATCCTTTGTTGCAAGGAATAAATTTTTTCGTCAAGGTCAGTAATATTTGCCATATAGGCATCTTTTTGAGCATTGAGAGCGGACAAGTTGGACTTGATGTCGGTCATCTTGGACAACTCGTCTATCATTTCCTTTTGCTTTCTTGTGGCTTCGTCTTCTGCGCCTGTAAGTTCGTCTACAATTTTGAGATATTTTTCAGTCAAAGTTTCAAGTCTTGCGCAAATCTCATTGTATTCTTGTTGTTTTTCTTGTTTTTTTGAAGAGCAAACGTCAATTGCTTTCAAGGAATTATCTTTGTTAAGCAATTCCTTTTCATAATCGTTTTTGAGATTATCCTTTTCATTTTCAAGGAATTTCAATCTTTCCCTTACAACATTTGTTTCCCCAGCACGTTTTTCAAGTTCAACTGTAAGTTCCAAAATTTCATCGTTTAAAATTTGCAAATTTCTATCAATTTGGCTCACTTGCTCCATCTTTGAATCATAATCGCAAGTCATTTTGTCAAGTGATGATTGTTTGATATTTATTTCTTCTTCAAAACCATCAATTTTGTTTTGAATCTCTTGTTTTACACTGCTTGCGTTGTCATATTGATTGACATAAACATTGACTTCAAGAGTTTTAAGTTGGTCCTTAAATCCAAGATAAAGTTTTGCATTTTCGGCTTGTTTTTTTAGTGGCCCAAGTTGTTTTTCTTGCTCTGCCAAAACGTCTAGGGCTCTGTTTAAATTTTCTTGAGTTCTATCAAGTTTGCGTTCCGCTTCCACTTTTCTTTGCTTGAATTTTGCAATGCCGGCGGCTTCTTCAAAAATAGCACGTCTATTTTCAGGCTTTGCACTAATAATTTCTTCTACCTTGCCTTGCCCTATGATAGAATAACCTTCCTTGCCTATCCCAGAGTCGTGAAGTGCATTTGTAATATCTTTCAATCTACAAGGAGTGCCATTGATAAGATATTCGCTTTCACCAGAACGATACAACTTTCTTGTAAAAGCAACTTCGTCAAAGTTAAGGTCAAACATACGGTTGGTGTTGTCAAAAAACAAAGACACTTCGCAATATGACATACTTTTTCTTCTTTCTGTGCCATTAAAAATAACATCTTGCATATTGCTACTACGCAAAAGTTTGGTGCTTTGCTCACCAAGCACCCATCTTATAGCATCAGAAACATTGGATTTGCCACAACCATTTGGCCCAACAATACCTGTAATGCCACTATCAAATTTTATCTCCAATTTATCGGCAAAGGATTTGAAGCCGACCAATTCTATCTTTTTGAAATTCAATTTTTTAGTCCTTTTAACCTAGAATTTTGTTCAAAAGTTTTTCATTTTCAAGAGCCAGTCTTGCACATTCAAGTTGTGCAGATTTCTTGTTTTGTGATTTGCTTCTTGCAACAAAAAAGTCGTTTATGTACACTTCGCTACAAAACTCACCTGCGACCAAAGGGTCTTCGTAAGTAAAGTAAACAAGGTTTGCACCTTTCTTTTTTTGCACTCTTTCTTGAAGAAGAGATTTGTAGTCCACGTCGGCTTTTTTGATACTTGCTTTGGGGTCTATGAAACGCAAAATAAATCTACTTGCCTTGTCCATTGAACTATCCAAATATATAGCACCAACAATGCTTTCAAACAAATCTTCCTTGATAGGCTTTGCTAAACTTTGGTTTTTGAAACTATTGCCTAAAAGTAAAAATTTGTCCAATTTTTGTTCTTCAATAATTCTAGACAAACTGTCCGTGTTGACAAGTTTGGAACGCCATTTTGACAACTGCCCTTCTTCGACATCATAATTGTTGAAAAGTTCCCTTGCAATCACAAAATTGAGAATGGAGTCGCCCAAATATTCCAACCTTTCATTGCTTTTTTCGTTGTATTGATTGGCATAAGAAGAATGTGTAAAAGCATTAACAAGAAGACTTTTGTCTTTAAAACAATAATGAATTATTTTTTCAATTTTTTTAACATCATTCTCCGTCATTTAGACCTCCCAACGACGCCACTTGAGTTTCTATCTTTTTGCACAAATTGAATTCTGCCAAAGTTTTTACTTGCAAAATACATTTTTCAAAAGCCAAAGCATCACTAGCACCATGACCTTTTACGACAAGTTTTTTTACCCCTAAGAAAGCAGCGCCACCATGGTTGCTTGTATTAAACGTGTCCTTTAAATTTTTGAAAGTGTGTTTCATAAACATAGCACCAATTTTGGACATAAAGGAATCATTAATTCCCTTTTTTATCTCGCCCAAAACCATAGAAGCCGTCCCTTCAACACTTTTTAGCAAGATATTTCCGTCAAAACCGTCTGCGACCACAATATCATAATTCCCACTCAAAAAATCTCTTGCTTCCATATTCCCAACAAAATTGATTGGTGCAGATTTTAAAAGTTCAAAACACTCATGGCTAAATTGATTGCCTTTTTTGTCTTCGACACCAATATTGAGCAAGGCGACACGTGGATTTTCCACATTTAAATATGCTTTTGCATAACTTGTTGCCATAATAGCAAAATGGACAAGGTTGATAGGCTTGCAATCTATATTTGCACCCGAATCAATAAGCAAAACTTTCCCACCATTTGCAGTTGGAAGCATTGGGCACAAAGCAGGACGAGATATATCCTTGATTCTTCCAAGTTTCAAAATAGCACCTGTCAAGACGGCACCTGTGCTACCACAAGAAACAAGACCAACAACCGATTTGTCTTCCTTCAAACGTTCGTATGCACGGACAAGACTGGAATCTTTTTTCTTCCTGACCGCTTCTGTTGGCGACTCTGTATTGTAAATTATCTCCGTTGCAGGCAAAATCTCAATTTGATTTTCATTGTAATCAAAGTTGGATAAAATATGTTTTATCTCTTCTTCTACCCCACACAAGATAATGTTTAAACTTTCATCATTATTTACAGCCCTTATACTTCCTTCTACTGCGACTTTTGCTCCCAAGTCGCTCCCATGGCAGTCTACAATTATTTTCATTTTTTCTCCCACAATAAAAACCTTGTAAAATACAAGGAATACACTTTTATTACTTTAATACAAAGTATTATACAATATAATCTAAAAAAAACAAAACAAAAATAATAACTAAAACCCAAAAATATTTTTAATTATTTTTTTAAAAA
>CAZLYY010000022.1:0-13829 GCA_964563895.1 uncultured Christensenella sp.
CTACCAGGGTATCTAATCCTGTTTGCTCCCCACGCTTTCGAGCCTCAGCGTCAGTGTCGTTCCAGTAAGCCGCCTTCGCCACTGGTATTCCTCCTAATATCTACGCATTCCACCGCTACACTAGGAATTCTACTTACCTCTCCCGAACTCGAGTCTAGCAGTATCAAATGCAGTTCCGTAGTTAAGCTACGGGCTTTCACATTTGACTTACCAAACCGCCTACGCTCTCTTTACGCCCAGTCATTCCGGACAACGCTTGCCCCCTACGTATTACCGCGGCTGCTGGCACGTAGTTAGCCGGGGCTTACTCATTGGGTACCGTCACTATCTTCTTCCCCAATAACAGAAGTTTACAATCCGAAGACCTTCTTCCTTCACGCGGCGTTGCTGGGTCAGAGTTGCCTCCATTGCCCAATATTCCTTACTGCTGCCTCCCGTAGGAGTCTGGACCGTTTCTCAGTTCCAATGTGGCCGATCACCCTCTCAGGTCGGCTAATCATCGCGGTCTTGGTAGGCCGTTACCCTACCAACTAACTAATGATACGCGAACTCATCTCTCACCGATAAAATCTTTTACTGCTATCCGATGCCGGATCGTAGTCTTATGCGGTATTAGCAAATATTTCTACTTGTTGTCCCCCTGTGAGAGGTAGATTATTCACGCGTTACTCACCCGTCCGCCACTAGATTTATTCGTTGCACAAAACATATCGTATAGACACATTTTGTGCAACAAACAAATCCCGTTCGACTTGCATGTATTAAGCACGCCGCCAGCGTTCGTCCTGAGCCAGAATCAAACTCTAATAAAATGGTATAATAAATTCTTACGAATGTATTATCAAAATTATCAAAGCGTCTAACTCAAAACATTCATTACTGACTGTTTATAAGATGTTTGCTTGATTAAAATTCTTGAAATATCCAAGAACTTTGTATAAACCTTAACTATTAAATTGTTATGGAACATGTCGTCTTTCTCTTAACGACATTGCAAGAATACCATAGGGAGTTTTTTTAGTCAACATCTTTTTTTCTCTTTTTTCACGAATTTTTCACATTTTTTAAAAAATTTTCGAACACACTGCCCGGTGTTTCTCATTTTTTGCCTAAAAATTGGCCAAAAATGTTGATATTACATCAAAAAAATCTTTTTGGATTATTTCCGCCCTATCATCTTTTTTGTTTTTTTCTAGCAAAAATAGACCGTTAAAAACCTTTGTTGCGTCAAGAAAAAATCTTTTATATGAATAAAAACGAATACTATTTTGCACTTTTTCATTTATATTCAAATCTCTTTTTATGTCATCAAAATCTTTTTCTAATTTGCAAATTTTGTCTAACACAACTGAAAACCTTGCATTCCTATAAAAAGACTTTTTTAAAATATTGCATATTTTTTCAATCTCAAATATTAAATTTTTAATATCTTCTTTTTCGTCCACATTTAGTGATTTGATTTTATTGTATTTTTCGTTATATTCTTTTGCCATTTTACAAAAATTTTCGCTATTTAAAAAATTTTCCATTTTTACTCCCCGCTTTATTCTTGCAAATTTTATTTAGTAAACTTTTTTAAAGACCTTTTATTTATATATGTATATATAAGTCATATTTATTATTATACTTATATATATAAAAATAATTTGACATTCTTTTCTTTTTTTGGCAAAATTTCCCTTGTTAAGAGGATAATATGTCATTAAAAACTTTTGGAGATAAATTAAAGGAATCCTTTTTTTCAGTTTTTCCTTTTACATTGGCAATATTTTTGCTTGTTTTTACACTTGTTCCTACTTCAACGGAACAAATTATTTTGCTTGCAATTGGTAGTGTGTTCCTAATTTTAGGAACAGCAATATTTTCGCTTGGTGCGGATAGTTCTATGATAGAACTTGGCAACGGTGTCGGAGCAACTCTATCCAAAAAAAATAAATTGTTTTTTATGCTAGCAGTGGGGGTTGTTATTGGCTTTGTTATAACATTTGCGGAGCCTGACCTTATGGTGCTTGCAAAACAAGTTGCGGAGCAATCAAGTTTGAGCAGTGTATGGTTATTTATTGCGGTTGTGTCGCTTGGTGTTGGAATTTTGATGACGCTAGGCATTCTTAGAATATATTTTAAAATAAAGTTATCCGTTCTCTTACTTATAAGTTACGGTGCGGTGCTTATTTTATCCTTTTTTGCACCACAACAATTTGTGCCAATAGCATTTGATTCTGGCAGTGTTACAACAGGCCCAATTTCCGTTCCATTTCTTATTTCCTTTGGGTTAGGGCTTTCGGCTGTTAGAAGAAGTGAAAAAGATGACGACAGTTTTGGGCTTATAGCATTGTGTTCCGTTGGGCCTATACTTTCTGTTATGTTTCTTAGTTTATTTTTAAAATCAGCGACTCCAGATGCAACAAGCACTGTGGTGTCAACCATTTCCGTTGGAGAAGAAGTCTTTTCTTCCCTTGCAAAAAGTTTTAAAGATGTTGCAATTGTTCTTCTTCCTATAATTGCAATATTTGTAATTTTTCAAATATTTTCATTCCATTACAGCAAGCAAAAAGTTGTAAAAATGCTTTTAGGATTCTTTTTTGTCTATCTTGGCATTGTGATATTTTTGGCAGGAGTAGAATGTGGATATCTACCTATGGGGACACTTATTGGAAAAGCGCTCAGTGGCAAATGGTATGCTTTGCTAGTCATTTTTGTTTTAGGTGCGCTTGCCATTATTGCAGAACCCGCCTTGCACGTACTAAAAAAACAAGTGGAAGACGTTACAAATGGTGCAATAAATCAACATACTATTATGATAACAATCTCCCTAGGTGTTGCACTCTCTGTTGTGGTTGCAGGGCTAAGGGCAATACACGATTTTAATATTCTTTATGTTTTGATTCCTATGTATGCTTTGGCGGTGGGACTAGGATTTGTCAACACAAAACTTTTTACAGCAATCGCTTTTGACTCCGGTGGAGTTGCGACAGGCTCACTTGCTGTATCATTTATTCTCCCTATGATAACAGGGCTTTCATCAACGGGAAATGGATTTGGAACAATTGGGCTCATTGCTTGTTTCCCTATAGTTACACTTCAAATTTTAGGACTTATTTACAAAATCAAACTCATTCGTGCAAACAAAGAAATATCTTGCCCTGTTCCACGACAAGATTATGTCGTTGAATTTGACGATTAAAAGGAGCAAATATGCAACAAATTATTGAACTTATTGTAATAATTACACCAAAATCTTGCGGTCAAAAAGTGATAGATGTTTTGTCGCAAGAAAAGATAGACTTGCAATTGATGTGCCTTGGAAAAGGAACGGCTGGGAATGCTTTTGCCGACTATTTTGATACAGGTGAACCAGACAAAAAAGTATTTTTTGCTTTGATAGAAAAAGATAAAACGCAACAACTTTTATCCACACTTGATAAGGAATTAAATACAAATAAAAATAGAACTATAATGTTCTCTTTATCTCTCAAAAGTGCAATGTATAGTGTTATAGAACAAATGGGGCTAGTAAAGTTGACAAAACAACCAACACTTGTAAGTAGAATTAAAAAATTAGGCGAAAAGATAAAAAATAAAAGGAGTAAAAAATGAAAGGACTTTATGAACTTATTGTAGTAGTTGTAGCAAAAGGACATAGCGATGAAGTTATTGTTGCTTCTCGTGAAGCAGGGGCTCAAGGCGGAACAATTATTTATGGAAGAGGAACGGCACCAAGCGAAAAGGAAAGCGTTTTGGGGCTAGACTTAAAAGGCGAAAAGGAAGTTGTGCTTATCATCTCGCCTAGCGACAAAAAACAAACAATTATGGAGCAAATTTCAACAAAAGCAAAACTCAACACCACCGGCAAGGGATTGTGCTTTTCGCTCCCTATTGACGATTGCCTTGGATTGAAAAGCAATCCACTTGACACACAAAAAATTGATAATATGCCACAACCAAAACCTGCCGATCCAACGGAAACAATTTAATTTTTTAAATAAAATACAAGTTATTTTTATAATTAAACCTTACAATAGATATTTTAAGCATAAAAAAACTTTATCATTTTGAGAGTACTCATTTGATAAAGTTTTTATTTTTATATTTACATATTTTTAAACAATAACTGTAAAGACTTTCCCTAGATTTGTAACATTTTCAGCAAATGTTATTTCAATTGATTGATATGTTATAGTTGTTGCGGTTTCAAAGGATAAAATTAAACTTCCGTCTGATTGTTTATTAAATTGGACATTTGATATAGACAAATTTTCATTGTTTAATTTAATTGTTATACTTGAACTATCAATTGTATCACTGATTGTACAATTTTTTGGAATAATTGTTGTTGAAACATCTGTTGTCCCGCCACTTGAAGAAATAGTCTTTGTCCTTGCCGTCAAGCCTGCTTTTCTAAGATAAAACAATAAAGTTGAATCTAGATTATTTTTTATCTTTGTGTGAGAAACTGTAAGTTCCCCCAACTCGTCGTAATTAGCACTTTCTCCGCCTATTGTAACTTTTATCTTTTTGCTTGAAATATATTCCACGGCTTCCACAGTTTTACCTTTGACATCACCGCCCAAAGTTACATCTTTTACACCAATTCCGTTGATAAACTCCGAACTATCTTCATCATCTTCGTCAAACACAACATAAACGACACTTGTCCCATAATCATAAATATAACTATTTTCTTCTAGGTCAAGATTGAAAGCATTTCCCGATCTTAATCTTACACACCCAACGAATGAACAAGTACAAAATAGTGCAAACACAAAAATACTAAGTTTTAAAAACAAATTTTTCATATTTTCCCCCTTTATAAACTTATTTATTTTTTATTCTTCTTTGTTTGATTTTTTCTTTGTTTTAGGCTTTTCATCACTTTCAGCAGTTTTCTTTTTTCTTGTTCTTACAACTTTTGGAGAATCTTCTTTGGTTGATTTATCTTTGACTTCCTTTACTTCGCTTGTCTTTGCGGAATCTTCTTTTGCAATATCATTTTCAACCTTTGGTTCAATTGCACTTTCTCTTAGTACTTCTTCCCTTATTTTGACTGTTTCTATCTCAATTTGACGCAAATCAGCACCATAATCAAAAACAAGAGAAAGCAAAATATACACAAGACCTATTGTTAAATCTCCTATGCCCGTTATATTTAAATCAACTCTAAAAATAAGCATAACAATAGCAGATATCACCGCCACCCCAAAAGGAATTGCGATATGCAAAATGCCGATTTTCCTCATTTCTCTAACAACTGTTTTGTCAAAAGGAGTGCCAATCAAGAGTTCCTTTTTGTAAAACTTTTTAACATAATAATACAAGGCTGTTTCTCCAGCACACATAATAGCCCCAACAATGCAAGTGCACATACCCATATTAAAACTCATTGTTGTTTGTGCAGATTTGCTTATTTCCGCCCAAGCATTTGAATCGTTGCCTATGATTGCAACTCCAATACCACCAAACACACAAAAGACAAGGCCTATAATACAACAAACAAAAATTATTTTTGTGATTATTTCCAACACTTTTGCTAATGTTTGAACTCTTTTTAAACTTCTCATTTTTATTCCCTTTTTATTATAAATTTTATTTTTAATATTTAATTTTATATTTCTCTCTCAAGAGTTATTCCATCTTTAAAGCCACAAGGTGTAGGGCATTTAAATCCACTTGTACAACGTGCTCCCTTGTTGTATTTCTCAAGCATATTTTTCACATCAACATCTTCCGTCTTTTCTATGTATTTCTTGAGAGTATCTTTTGTTTGGTCATTTATTTCAAGTTGAGCACAAGTACAAAGTCTTTCCTTGACCTTTAAAATAAAGTTCTCAGGTGTTCCCCTTTCATAAATTTGTACAAGTTGCCCTTGTGGAGTCAACTCTTCTACCTTTACCATATCTTCAATCCATTTCTCTTTCAAAACTTCATTATTTTGAATAATTTTTGGAATGTAATATGATTTTTGCCCCAACTCTTTCATTTCGTAATTTAATGTTCTATGTCTTTGTGCTTGTGCAAGTTGAGCAAACGAACCAGCATAATTTGTAGAATATACATCGCCAAAATATTCCTTTCTATCCTTTTTGGCAATAAGGCTAAATCCCCTTTCGTCAGCAAGATTGGATATTTTGTAATCTACCAATCTATTATCTTCCAAAAAGCAACAAAAATTGTCCGCTGTTGGTTTCAATTTTCTTACAAGTGGACTAGGGTGCTTGTCTATATTCTTCAACCAATTGTAAAGATAATTCAATTGTCTAAAAGAAGTTGTGTAAGCAAGAGATGTGTCCGAATAGACAGACAAAAAGTATCTTGCATTTTCTTGTGCCAATTTTTGTATTCTTTTTTCATCAAAATATTCTTCATTGCCATATTTATCTTGAATAAGTTTTACAAAAATTCCTTTCCATTTTTCATACAAGTCTAGTTCAATGCCCCTTACATTGTTCATTTTTGTATAACGACCACTTTTTTCGCTTGTCGTATATGCTTTTTCGTTGTTAAGCAACATAGCAAACATTTTAGGAACGTCTTGCAAGTAGAGAGTGATATATTCGTGGTCAAACACACTATGGTGTCTGCTTTCCTTTACCATTTCCGCACGTTTTAATGTCTTTTCAAGTGGTTTATTAAGAACTTTGTCTAGTGTACTTGGCATATAGCAAATTCCAGCAAGTTCGCCACCCATTTTTGTAAATTTGTCTTGAATATTATCCTTTTCGTAAGAAGTTGTTGCATATATTTGAAATTCCATTTTTCTCCCCTATTTTATTTAAAATATTTTCAAATTATTCTTTCGTCCAAGAAGATTTTTCCACTTGCATCATAATTGCACATTCAATACGTTTTTTAAACAATTTGCAACCATATTCATATGTGCCTTTTATATCCCCTGTTGCGTGATATGCATTGGCAGCACAACCCCCAGAACAATAAAGTTTTGCCCAACAATCTTTGCAATCAGGTCTAGCATAAGCATTGCACATCTTGAAATCGTTTACAAGGTCTTTGTTTTTTATCCCTTCATAAATATTCCCGACACAAAACTTTTCTTCGCCTACAAATTGGTGGCAAGGATACAAATCTCCCCAAGGTGTAACCGCAAGATATTCCGTCCCACTTCCACAACCGCTTATTCGTTTGTATATGCAAGGGCCATGTGCCAAATCTAACATATAGTGGTAGAAAGTTATTGGCTTGCCTTCCTTTTCTCTACGCAACATATCCTTTGCAAGAATTTCATATTGTTCAAACAATTTTGGCAAGTCTTCTTCTGTCAATGCATAACTTTCTTTTGGATTGCATACCACAGGTTCCATACTAAGTTCGCTAAACCCCAAATCTGCCATATGAAAAATATCATTTGTAAAATCAACATTGTTGTGTGTAAAGGTGCCACGCATATAATAATTTTTTCCATTTCTTCTTTTTACAAATTCTTGAAATTTTGGGACAATGATATCATAAGAACCTTTGCCGGTGTTGGTTTTTCTCAAACTGTCGTGGACTTCTTTTCGTCCGTCTAGGCTCAAAACAACATTATGGCACTCTTTGTTTGCAAACTCTATCACGTCATCATTTATTGCAACACCATTTGTGGTCAATGTAAATCTAAAATTTTTGTTGTATTTTTTCTCAATGCTTCTTGCATATTCAACTATTTTTTTGACGACATCAAAATTCATCAAAGGTTCGCCACCAAAAAAGTCGACTTCAAGATTCCTTCTTGTCCCAGAGTTTTCTATCAAAAAATCAATTGCCCTTTTGCCTACTTCAAAACTCATCAAAGCCCTATCGCCATGATATTTGCCTTGAGATGCAAAACAATACTCGCAATTCAAATTGCAAGTATGTGCCACGTGCAAACAAAGGGCTTTTATAACATTGCTCCTATTTTTGAAGTCAAATGCTTTATCTTCGTAAATATCACGAGTGAAAAGTTTGTTTTCCTTTTTCAATTCTTCAATATCGTCAAAAACATCTAAAATTTCTTGCCTATTTATTGTTTTGTCATCTTTATATTTTTCAAGCATATTTGATATTATGCTTTCCTTGTCCATTTTTTCATAAAGATTTATCACGTCATATGCAAGGTCGTCCACGTCGTGAACACTTCCACTAAAAACGTCTAGAACAATATTGTGTCCATTCAATTTATAACTATGTATCATCGTTTACCCCTACAAAAAATGCCGAAATATCTTCGGCACTCTTTTTTTTGTACAAATTTGCCTTTTACATCGCAAATAATGTAAAAATTAAATAAATTTAATAATTAGCCTTTGCACTTTTCACATTGTTGATTTGCAACTCCGCAAGAAGTTTTGCAAGCTGATTGGCAAGAAGTTTGGCATTCTCCACAGCCAGCATTTGTCAAATTTTGATTGACAAGTTCTCTTGTATTTAAAGTTTTGATTCTTTTCATTTTTTTCTCCTTAAAGATTATTTACACTTGTAATTATATCTCTTGTTGCAATTTTGTCAAGAGAATAATAAATTTTTGAAAATTTTATCCTTTTTATTTAACAACACAAATTTTATTGTTTTTAAGTTCCCCGCTAGTACTACCAAACTCTGTCCCATTATTTTTCATATTGTCAAACATTTCAACAAATTGTTTTGTTATTTTTTCCCCTGGAATCAAAACAGGGCTTCCCGGTGGATAAGCATAAATGTATTCCTTTGAAATTTTCCCAATTGCATTATAAATATCAAGATATTCTCCTTTTTGCTTTGTTACATCGTGAATAGTTAAAGGAAAAGACCTATCAAAAGAAAATTTACAAACATTCGTATCCTTTTCAAAATTTTCATTTTGGCTCATTGTCTTTTTGCTTTTTTTGATATTTTTCAAAGAAATTTCGTTATCTATCAATAAAAGTGCTTCAAAAAATTTATCAAAAATACTTTTATCGTCCATAATAGTTGTCATTGCAAGGCAATAGTTGTTGTAACTCATTTCTAGTTCAAAGCCTTTTTTTCGCAACTCATTCATCAACTTTTTCCCATTCATAAAAGGGCACATCAATAATATTTTTGATTTATCAAAATCAAAATAATCACAAGGTTCGTTGTAATTGATAATTTTTATACATTTCAATTCTTTTGATTTTTTTTCAAACTTTCCCAAATTGTTAACAAACTTTTTGTATTCCTTTCCCCCATTTTTTTTGACAAATTCAACACACTCATCAATGGAAGCCATAAGAATATATGATGGACTTGAAGATTGAAATTTGTTTATTTTATCTTGCAAAAGTTTTGCTACAAGTTCCTTGTTTAGAGCATTGTTGCCCACGTGAACAAGGGCGGTTTGTGTGAGTGAAGGCAAAGTCTTGTGGCAACTATTCAAAACAATATCCGCATAATTTAAAGCACTTTTGTTTTCAAAAACAAGGTGTGTCCCATGTGCTTCATCAACAATTAAAGGAATATTTTTTGAATGCAAAAATTGAGCAATTCCTTTTATATCGGATATTACACCTTCATAAGTTGGACTTGTTATAACAACCGCTTTTGCATCAAGATTGTTATCAACGACTTTTTCAAAATCGGTTGCACAAAAAGATTTCGCTATTCCAAATTTATCATATTTTGGTGCTACATAAATTGCTTTTAAATTGAACAATTCAATAAAATTATATATAGACTTATGACAATTGGTCGCGATAATTATTTTATCCCCTATATCACAATAGGTGGCAAGGGCAGACAAGCACCCACAAGTCCCACCATTGACAGAAAAAAAAGTTTTGTACGAACCAAAAACTTTGCTGGCCTTATCTAGACAATCTTTTAATATTCCATTAGGATTTTGAAGATTATCAAAGCCATCAATTTCCGTTATATCTATGTTATAAGGCAAATCTGGACACAAAGATTTTCTTTTATGTCCAGGCATATGAAAAGGAATAATATCCTTTTGCGAATAATTTTTTAATTTATCAAGAAGTTTCATATCACTATGATAACACTTTTTTATTCTAAAAACAATAAATTAATGTGCACCCAACATATTTACAAAAGTATTCTTTGACATTGTGCATTCCAAGGCTTGAATTTGGATATCAATGCCTGCCCTTTGCTTTTTGAGTTTTGCAAGAGAATCATATTGCTTGTTTTTTTGCAAAATATCTTCGTAGAAAGAAGAAGTAATTGCGTATTTCCAAAAATATTTTCCCAAAAAGGTTTTTTTGTTGTCCCAAGGTTTTTCGCCCAAAGCATAGTGAACAATTTGTGGTTTTTTACATTCAATTTTTTCACAAGTCGTTCTATTCCATTCAATAGGCAAAAATTTGATATGCCCTTTGCACAAATAGTTGATATATGCTTGGTCAGGGTCAATCACATCAAAATTGTATCTATTGATTAAGTCAACAAATCTTTCCTCTACTTGCAATTCCCTAATCTTTTTAAGGTTCATAATCATTATTCCAGAATTGATATAATGATTGCAATCTACACCAACAACCTTTTTTGTATAATTGCTAAACACTGGGGAAAATTTGATATGTTGTTCAACAACCCCCGCAACCGCATAATCTTTTACATCTTCAAAATATAATTTTGAAATGTCTCCCAAAACAATAATATCGCAATCAAGATACAATATCTTGTCATATTCTGGGAACAAATTCTCAATAAAAAGCCTATAATAACAAGCAAGGCTAAAATGGAAAATGTTTTTCAACTTGTGTCTTATATCTTCAAATTCATGTGAAATGTTGACAAAATCTATGATAAAATTATCATCTTGCAACGCCATAATTTTGTCCATTTTATCCTTATTTAAACCAACGTTTAGGATAACTATTCTATATTTATAATCTCTTGATGCATTTGCTATAAGAGACCTTAATGCAACGTCTAAGAAAGGCAAATAATTGTTGTCTGTTGCAAAAAAGATTGGTACTTCGTTCAATGACTTATGTCCTTTAAAATTAGTCATAAAATTTTCTCCTTTTTGTATGCGACTATTTTTCCATATTTTGCGATTTTCTACAAGAGAATGTAAAAAAAACAATTCTAGACTTATTTTTGATTTTCTAGAATTGCAAATTTCTAATTCTCGTATTACTAGAATTTCGCTTAAATAAAGAGTTTTAACCCTTAATTTTGTTGTTTTTTAGAAAAGAATAACAAAAAAAACTATTGTAATTTTGAAAAATTTGTTAGCACTTCATAAGGGATTGTTCCACAACGAGTAGCAATTTCTTGCGATGAAATATAGTCATTTTCTCCCTTTCCAAGCACAACGACTTCATCACTAATATCACATTTTTTATTCCCTAAATCAATCAATGTTAAACTCATACATACATTAAGTATTTTGCATCTTTCCCCACGAACAAGAACATCTCCCCCAACATTTGCTCTCAAAAAACCGTCCGCATAACCAATGTTTATAATAGCAATATTCATTTTGCTTTTTGCTAAAATTTTGCTTCCATATCCAATATATTCATTTTTGTTAACCTTTTTTATTTGAAGAATTTTGGCGGTTACTCTCATAGTGTCATTCCATTTGTTTGAATAAAGTGCCAATCCAAAACGCACCATATTTAAAGAAAAATCTTTGTTTAATTTTTCAAAATTTGAACTTGCTATGTGCAAAAAATTATTCTTTGGTGAAAGGGATAAAAATCTTGCAAGTTGCTTTTTGCACCTTTCAAAGTTTTCGCCATCACTCAAATGACTAAAAAAACCTTTTATAGTTATATTTTTTGCCCTTTTACATTCTTTTACAATTTTGTTTAAATCTTTTTTTGTTTTTATCCCAAGCCTATTCATTCCACTATCAATTGCAATGTGAATATCAAAATGTTGATTTATTTGTTTGAGTTTTGTTATTTGAGATATGTCGTAAACTCCAATTTCGGCATTTAAGTTTTTCAAATTGTCAAAATCATCACATAAAATTAAAATGGGTTTACGAGTAAATAATTGCACTTCTTTTGCTTCCATTACATTTGCTACGGCAAAATAATCTACAAAATTGTCAATTGCTTCCACAACATTTTTTACACCATGCCCATAAGCATTTGATTTTACAACGGCACAAAACTTGCACCCACAAGGCAGGTTTGCTTTTAAATTGTTTATATTTTTGGTTAAATTTTCTTTCAATAAAAATTTTTTTGCCATTTGTCAACCCTTTACATAATATATTTGTTTAGGGCAAAAAAGTTGACAAAAAATATAGGGCATACAACCCTATATCTTGATTTCTATTGTTTTGTTGTATTCTATTTTTTCATACTTTACGCCACACAAATCAAACATTTTCTTTGATGCAATCACCGAATCTGTGTGAGCATATTTGTCGCAAAGGTATACAACTCTTTTTATCCCACTTTGGATAATAAGTTTGGAACACTCATTGCAAGGAAAAAGGTCAACATAAATAGTTGCACCACGCAAATCTTCACGAGAGCCATTGTAATTTAAAATTGAATTCATCTCCGCATGGCACACAAAAAAATATTTTGTGTCAAGGTTGTCCCCCGTACGCTTCCAAGGAAAATCCTTGTCGTCATATCCATTTGGAGCACCATTGTAGCCTATGGACAAAATTCTTTTGTCGCGACTTACAATACAAGCACCCACTTGTGTAGAAGGGTCCTTGCTTCTCATTGATGACAATTTTGCCACCGCCATAAAATATTCGTCCCATGATAAATAATCTTTTCTTTCGTCCATAATGATTATTGTATAATCAATTTTTATTAAAAAGTCAAACAAATGAGTAAATTTTGCAAATATAATTAAACATTACATTTTACAAAAAAATTACAAACCTATTAAAAAAATGTGCATTAAAAAAAATAATATGATAATATGGTTTTAAAGATAACATAATTTTTATATTATAAGGGGAGTAAAAATGACCATTTTTGAAATTATTATAAGATTATTTAAACGTTTATTTTCACTTTCTACCAAGTATCGCAATGATATTGTGAAATATGAAAAACGAGGCAAATTATCGCGAATTTTAGCATTGATTTTTACACCAATTCTTTTGTTATTTGGGGTTGGTTGCATATTTTATGCATCAACAATTGAAAACACACGATATGGACTTAAACTTTCCGCTTTATTTTTGGCTTTTGTCCTATCATATTTTTGTATTGAAACTTGTGCAGTGTATAGTTATTGCGGTTTTGTACAATATTTTTGGGGTTCTCTTGAAAAACTTGCAAAAGAACGTCAAAGAAAAAAAGATTTAAAAAAGGCAAAAAAATTGCAACGAAAACAAAATAAAAACAAAGAAACTACTCAAAATTTAATTGCAAACGACTCGGCAATAACAATTCAAAATGTTCAAGCAGACAAAACAGAAAATAACACTACCTCCCTTTCAACCGACACAAATATTTCAAATGAAGCAACAACCAACAATGTTCCTTCAACCGAAACAACAAACGACACTATTCCTTCAAATGAAAATGTTTCAAATAAAGCAACAACAGACAACAATGGCGGACAAGAAAATTTACAAACAACTACCGAAATAGCAAACGAAGAAGCACCAAAAAAGAAACCTGTTCCAAAAAAACTTGACCTTTTTGTTGGGATTTATTGCCTTGTGCTTGACATTGCAGGTACAGTTGGAAGTCTATATTTGCTTTTACAAGGTCTTTCCGCAATAGGATATTATTGATAAACAATCAAAACACATTTGCTCTTGGTTTGCAATATGTGAAACTAATATAAAAAAGAAACAATATAGTTTATATTTGTATTGTTCCTTTTTTCTAGTTTTAAATTTGTTAGCCCTTAATACTTTTTTAATTTCCACATATCATCAATTCCATTGATTTACATTGACT
>CAZLYY010000023.1:0-4505 GCA_964563895.1 uncultured Christensenella sp.
TTTGGTATTATTATAAATTTGTCAAATAAAAAAAGCCTTTTTGAAAGGCTTGTGTTTGGAGCAGGTAACGGGAATCGGACCCGTATTTCTTGCTTGGGAAGCAAATGTTTTACCACTAAACTATACCTGCAAAAATATTTATGTATACACATTATCACTTTTTTGTCAAAAAATCAAGTAAAAATAATGCTATAAAAGTAAAAATAAGGCAAAAAAATGGAAGATATTACTCTTATTTATTGGACAAAAAAACAAAACTAAACTAAACTTATTATATATCAACAAAACTATTTTTTTTGATATAAATTTATATTTTTAAAAAAAAATTATTGGAAGTTTTTAAAATAAAATTTTAAATTTATTCAACTAAATTTGCTTATACAAAAAAATAAAAAGGAGAAAAGATGGGATTTTGGTCTTATGAAACAACGGATAAGATAAACTATTTTTTTAACAAGAATCATCTTGTTGTTATTCTTTTCTCACTTGTAATCATTGTGTTTTTTTCAATGTATGCGTGTAGAAAAAGTTTTAAATTTCAAAAAACTTTTGTACTTATACTCTTTTTATTGACACTTATTTTGCAAGCATTAAGAATTTTGTGGAGATATAAATTTTTGGAGTATACGGGCGAACAAATAACATTTTTAAAAGTTGCGGAGCCATCGTTCTTTTTGTTGTCATATGCAATTTCTATCCCTTTGATTTTATTGGCATTGATGAAAAAAAAGACGGAGAAAGATAAATCTTTTGGCTTGAGTTTTGTTTACAATGTTGCAACTTTAAATGGAATAATTTCAATAATTTATCCAAGTTTTTTGAATGAAAATTTTGAAATATATCATTTTTGCAACCTTTCCAGTGTTCTTGTAAGGTGTTTTGTTATAACCATCGGGTTTACAATTGCTCTTTCGCATTGGATTCCGCTTGGCGAATATCTCAATTTGTATCGTGCGTTATTTTCCTTGTTGTTTTTTGGAATAATTTGTGCTATATTAGGTTTTGTTTTGAAGGGAGACAATTTGTTCTATTATGAATATTGTCCAATTTTTGAAATGCTTGGGCTAAAAATTGTTTTCCCATTTCAATATATTGTCTTGGGCGTATTTATGTTTATGTTTCAATGCCTTATGTATATGCCATGGCAAATAAGAAGAAGAAAGGAAGAAAAAAGGAGTTAAGATGAAACTAGGAGTTGTTGGGCTTCCAAATGTTGGAAAGAGTACACTTTTTAATGCAATTACAAAGGCGGGGGCGGAAAGCGCAAACTATCCTTTTTGTACAATTGAACCAAATATTGGGATTGTTGATGTGCCAGATGAAAGATTGGAAGTCTTGACTAAATTGTATAATGCAAAAAAGACTACACCAGCACAAATTGAATTTGTTGATATTGCGGGATTGGTAAAGGGTGCTAGCAAGGGCGAAGGCCTTGGCAATAAATTTTTGAGCCATATTAGGGAAGTAGATGCTATTATTCACGTGGTTAGGTGCTTTGATGACGAAAAGATTATTCACGTTGAAGGCTCGGTCAATCCTTTGAGAGATATTCAAACTATCAATCTTGAACTTATTTTGGCGGACCTTGAAAGCGTTGATAAATACATAGAAAAAGAAAATAAACTTTTGAAAGCGGGTGCCACGACAAAGGAACATATTGTTCTTTTAAACACAATAAAAAATACACTGGAAAACGAAAAACCAGTGCGTAGTTTGTCTTTGAATGATGAACAAAAAGATTATGTTGAAAAATTGTTTTTGCTTACAACAAAACCTGTTATATATGTTGCAAACATTTCCGAAAAGGACATTTTGAAAGAACCAAATGAGATTAAATATGTAAAAGAAGTGCTTGATTTTGCTCAAAATGAAAATGCGGAAGTTTTGCCTTTAAGTTGCAAAATAGAAGAAGAATTGTCTCAACTTGATTTGGAAGATAGAGAACTTTTTAAAGAAGAACTAGGAATAAACAAGAGTGGGCTTGAAAAACTTATTGTTACAAGTTATCGCACGTTGGGGCTTATGAGTTATTTGACCGCTGGCGAAAAAGAAGTTCGTGCTTGGACAATAAAAATAGGGACAAAAGCGCCACAGGCTGCCGGAAAAATTCATAGTGATTTTGAAAAGGGCTTTATTAGAGCGGAAATTGTAAAATATGAAGACTTGGTTGCCTTGGGCAGTTTTAACAATGCCAAAGAAAAAGGCAAAGTTTTGTCTGTTGGAAAAGATTATGTTATGCAAGACGGCGATGTTGTTTTGTTTAAGTTTAACGTTTAGGGGCAAATTTTTATAGTATAAAAAATTTTAATATTTTATAAAAAATATTTTTATTAAAAACACTAAAAAGGGATATTGTTTATATAATATCCCTTTTATGTTTAAAATATTTTTTAGATTATCTATCAATGTTTGTAAAGAAAATTTATTTTCTATCAACTTTTGACATATGTGCTATAAGGTCAACAACTTTGTTGGAATATCCCCATTCGTTGTCGTACCAAGCAATAAGTTTTACAAAAGTATCGTTGAGCATAATGCCTGCGCTTGCGTCAAAAATACAAGTACGTGGGTCGGAAATGAAGTCGCTAGACACAACAGGTTCTTCTGTGTAGCCCAAAATTCCTTTTAATTTTGTTTCGCTTTGTTTCTTTATTTCTTTTTTGATTGCTTCATAGGTTGTAGGTTTTGCAAGTTTTACAGTAAGGTCTACAACGGAAACGTCAAGAGTAGGAACTCTAAAACTCATACCTGTCAAAACTCCGTTAAGGCTAGGAATAACTTGCCCAACCGCTTTTGCTGCCCCTGTTGATGATGGGATAATGTTGTATGTGGCTGCTCTTCCGCCTCTCCAATCTTTTTTGCTAGAACCATCAACTGTAAGTTGTGTTGCTGTAACAGAGTGAACAGTGGTCATAAGCCCTTCCACAATGCCAAACTTGTCATTGATTACTTTGGCAAGTGGGGCAAGACAATTTGTTGTGCAACTTGCATTGGAAACAACATTCATATTCTTTTTATATTTGTCTTGGTTTACACCCATAACAAACATAGGAACTCCGCCTTTGCCTGGGGCAGTGATAACAACTTTTTTTGCACCGCCTTTAAAGTGCAAACTTGCACCTTCTAGGTCCGTAAATTTTCCTGTTGCTTCGGCAATATATTCTGCACCACAACTTTTCCAATCTATATTGCTTGGGTCTTTTTCGGCAAACATTCTTATTTTTTTGCCATTAACAATAATGCTATCTTCGGTGTGAGAAACTTCACCTTTAAAATATCCGTGAATTGTGTCATATCTCAACATATAGTCCGCATAATCTGCTGCGATAAAAGGGTCGTTGATACCTACAACTTCAACATCATCTCTTTCTTCGCAAACACGCAAAATAAGACGCCCAATCCTTCCAAATCCATTAATCCCAATTTTTGTTTTCATAATAAACTCCTTTTACTTGTGCAATACTTTGTAAATATAATTATTTTAACCAATATTACACATTGCAAAACACAAAAAGCCTTGCAACACAATAAGTATATATCAAACATTTTCTAAAACAAAATTATTTTTATAATTTTTAGGATATTGATATTTATTTTTTTATAAAAGTTAGTCTTTTTTGTCAATAAAAGTTGCGCCAAGTGGTTTTGTCCTAATATCTATGATATGTTTTGCACCAAAAAGCACAACACAAGAAAGTGTTGTCAAAAGCAAAAATGTTGAAATTGACAAAAGATAAATTTTGCTATATATTGCTCCAAAAATTATCCCAAGAATTGACAATAAATTTATACAAAAAGATGGAACAACAATTTTTGAACTTTTTGTTTTTTGCCAAAATTTTTCTTTGTAATGAGATGTTTTTTCGTCAATAAAAAGTGTTCTACCGCTATAACCATAAAACATATTTGTATTTTTCAAAAGACAAGCCTTGTGTGGCAAGGTTTTCAAAACGGATAAAATTTTGTTGTCAATAAGCCCCAAAGAAAGAATATTAAATTTATCTTTTTTGTTTGTGAAAATTGAAATAAAAAAATTTAATACTTTTTCGGTTATATTTAAAAAGAATTGTTTAAATTTATTTTTTTTGGGTTTTATATGAACAATATTTATCCCTTCATTTGCTTTTTCTAGGCATTTTTTAAACAATTTGTTTAAGCCCGCAACTTTTGTGTCCCCCAAAAGCAAAACATCGCAAGAAGAGTCAAGTTTTAGATAATCAAGAAAAACATCATTGATATTAAACTTGTCTTTTGTTTGTCTAATCACAAATTTTTGTTCTTTTGGGAATTCTTTTAAAAAATCAAGAGAAATATTTTCATTACAATAAAAATAATATGTCAACTTGTCATTTTGATTGTAAAATTTTGAGTTGAAAAGTTTTTTAAAGAAATCATCATTTTGTTCAAATATTGGGAACAATAAATCTATATTCATACAAAAATTATATTATATTTAATTAAAAAAGAAAAATATTTTTCCACAATTTATACAAAAATGTGGATAA
>CAZLYY010000023.1:4605-12341 GCA_964563895.1 uncultured Christensenella sp.
TTTTTGTGTTTTTATTTTGCAAGTTTTAACATTGATAAACTATATTTTTATATTTGTTTTGAAAATCATTGACTAGATAACAATTTATTTGTTAAAAAATTTGAAATTGTTTGTAAAAAATATTTGTTTAGAATTTGATAAAATAAGTTAAAAAAGTTTAACTTTTTGAAAAATATGGTTTAAAATATATTTGTTATAAGGAGAAAATATGAAAAAATATTTGCTAAAAGATGCACTTGGAAAAAATTATTCGGTTGGTGCTTTCAACTTTGCGACACTTGAAGTTTTGAAAGCAATAATTGCAGGGGCAGAGAGTAAAAATTCCCCAGTGATAGCACAAGTTAGCGAGTCGGGGATAACTTTTTTGGGAGATGAATATTTGAAGGGCATTATTGAGTCCGCAAGAAAAAGTTGCAGAGTGCCAATAAGTTTTCATCTTGACCATGGTAAATCTTTTGATATAGTTAAACGTGCAATTGATATTGGGTTTGATAGCGTTATGATTGATTGTTCTATGTTGCCATTTGAAGACAATGTTGCAATAACAAAAAAAGTTGTTGATTATGCTCACAAAAAAGGAGTCTTTGTTGAAGCGGAACTTGGTTCTATCGCAGGAATAGAAGACGATTTGAAAGTGGAAGATAAAAACAGTTTGTACACTTCTCCACAACAAGCAAAAGAATTTGTGGAACGAACAAAAGTAGATAGTTTGGCAATCGCAATTGGGACAAAGCATGGGGCATATAAATATAGCGGGGAAGCAAAGTTGAGATTTGACATTTTGGAAGAAATTGAAAAGGTTATTCCAAATACACCACTTGTTTTGCATGGCGCAAGTGGTGTAGATAGTAGAGACGTGTCAAGACTTTTGGAACTTGGAGTTGATATTCAAGGGGCAAAGGGAATCCCAGAAGAATTGCTTGCAAAAGCCAGCAAAATGCATATTTGCAAAATAAATGGGGATACAGATATTCGCATTTCGCTTATGGTTGGAATGTTGAGCAACATAAAACAAAATAATTCTAGCATTGATTATAGAAAATATATAGGTGCAGGAATGAACGAAGTCGCAAATTTGGTTGCACACAAAATTGATGTTTATGGCAGTGAAAATAAAGCATAAAAAGTTGTGTATAATTGAAAAAGGAGCAATGTTTTTGGACAATGTTCCTTTTTTTATGTATTTTTAATTTGTAATTACACAAAATATTTTTGGGAATGTAATAAAATGCAAATTAAACATAACAAAAATAAATTGACACCGCAAGACAGCATTGGGCAAGCAACAGGATTTTTTTTGTTTCGCAATCTTGTAAACAATTACAATTTGGATAAAGAGAAGCAAGAAGATGAACGGAAGAGTATCAAAAAATATGGGTGCACCTCACTCATTTTATCTTTTATATCAATTTTGCTTGGAGTTTGTTCGCTTGTTTGCAAATTTTCCAACCTTGAACTTGCGGGCTTTTCCAATCTTCTTATTGTAATTATATATATTTTGAGTGGAATAGTTGTATCTACTATTTTAAGTTTGTATGCATTTGTTTTTGCTGTTCTTCAAACAAGATTAAATCGCAAATCTATTGGGATAATTGCTCTTATTTTTTCAATTCTTGCCATAGGACTTGTTTTTAGTCTTATTTTGTTTTTACTTATATAAAAAAGGCGACCGCAATTTAGACAACATCTATGACGTTGTATTTTTGCGACCGCCAACTAAAGTTTTTTTATTGTTTTTCGTTGTTTGCATTTTGTTTTTTAAATCTTTTTTCAATAAAAAACCATTTTGCAACAAAGACACAAATTATTGTGGAAAATGCTCCAACAAAAACATCTGTAAAGAAGTGAGCACCAGCAACAATTCTTGAAAGCATTACAAGGAATGTGTAAACACTAGCAAAAGTAATAAAGGTTATTTTCCAACCAGGTGTATTTGTTTTTTTGATGAAACAAGGAAGAAGAACAAGCAAAAAGGAACTAGCCCCCGCACAAGAATGCCCAGATGGGAATGATTTGTAAAAATCACTCAAAAAGGCAACTTCGTCAACACTTGCAAAGCGGTCTTTGTTTATTTGAAACCAATTTGTAAAATGGGAAAATTCACTATCGTTCATATAATTCATTGCTCTAAAACGTGTTCTTCCCCAAAAAAGTTTAAGCCCTTGTACAAAACCATTTGATATTGCGCTTATAATTAGCACCCAAAGTGCCCATTTTGAAAGTTGTTGCAAAGTTTCTTTTTTGACTTTTTTAAAGCATAAAAACAAAAGTAAAGTAAATATAAGCGACATTGCAAAAATTGCAAGTTTGCCAATGGTTTTTTCTCTAAATTCGTCTAACCCAAAGTCGCTATAAATTGATATATATTTGGAAAGTTTGTAAAAACAATAAAATCCAACCAAAATGCCAAGGGCAAAAAAACCAAGAATAATTAAAAAATTAAGCCATTTTTTTTGAAGTGGGTTGCGAATAAAATTAAAAAAAAGTATAGCGCAAGCACAAATTAAAAAAATGTATAATATTTGTTCGCCAACAATTTCCCCTATTATTGCAAAAGTGTTTTGAGAATAATATTCTCCCTTGGGTAAGTCTACAAAAAGTTGACTGATTTGCAAATCAAAAATAGTCCCCAAAATAAAGGCAACTAAAAGTAGTCCCCAAACGATAGAAGTGGTTATAATAAAAGTTTTTTTGTTTGTCATAGTTTTTCCTTAAAAATAGTTTACAAAAATTAGTTGTTTTGTGGTGCGCCACAATAAGGGCATTTATCAAGATTTTTTGCAAATTTGCATTTACAATATTTGCAAGTTGTTTTGTTGTCAACCATTTTTGGTCTAATTGCATTTTCCGAGCAATGAACGTGGTCGCATATGTGTGGATTGGTTGCTATTGCTTGGGTTTTAGTGGTTAAAGTTTCTTTTTTATCTTTTTTGTCCTTTTTTTCTTCTGGGTTCATCAAAAGGAACATTCCAGCAAAAGTGCCGATAAATCCCATAACGGTAATGCCAATAGAAAAAATATCTGCCTTGCCAAACAAAATAAAACACAGCCCAACAATAAGTGCTAGAATTGATACAAATAAATAAGTTTTGTCTTTCACTTGTACTCCTACCTTTGATAAAGATAACTTCTTTATATTTTTATTTTATAACAAATATTAAAACTTTTCAAGCAAATGAGTTTGATTGTGGCAAATTATAATTTTGTTGCAACTTCAAGTGCCAAAACGAACATATTTGAAAAGTTGTTTTGTCTTTCCTTGCTAGTTGCCCTTTTGCCAGAATAAAGTTCATCACTTACAGTGCACAAACAAAGTGCTTGCTTGCCAAAATCAAGTGCATTTTTGTATAGGGCGGAACATTCCATTTCAACCCCAAGGAAACCTTTTTTTGCCAATTGTTCGTTTAGCCCTTTTTCAGCATAAAAAGTGTCGGTTGAAAAGATTTTGCCTGCGACTATATTGAGTTCTTTTTCTTTCGCTTCATTTTTTACAAGTCCCAAAAGTTTTTTAGAACAACTCATTTCCGTTTTTTTATCTCTAAAAATATTTGCGTAATTTGAGTCACTGTCAATTTTTTCCCCTACAACCAAATCTCCAATTTTTAGGTTGGAATTTAACGCCCCAATTGTCCCAACTCGTATAATATTTTGAACATTATATACATCAAAAAGTTCGTGAGAATATATCCCCATTGAGCCAGACCCCATTCCACTTGACATAATAGATATGGTTGTCCCTTTGTAAGTCCCTGTAAAACAAAAATTGTTCCTTGTTTTGCTCACGAGTTTTGCATCTTTCAAATATTTTTTTGCCATTTTTTTTGCTCTCAAAGGGTCGCCCGGCATAACAACCGTCTTGGCAATTTCCCCCAAACTTGCATCAATATGTAATGTACTCATTTTATCTCCTTATTTTAATTTTAAGTAAAAATACATATTAAGTCAAACTATTGAAAAGTTTTGTAACCAATATTTATTTTGAATTATATGTAAAAACAATTATTATAAGAATTTTATTTTGAAAAAATGCAAAAAACATATAAAATATAGGTGTCAAAGCAAGTGCTTTAAGGAGCGAAAATGTTTAATATAACAATAGATGGTGTCGCGGGGTGTGGAAAATCTACTCTTGCCGAACAGTTGTCAAAAAAATTAAAATTGAAAAAATTTAATACGGGAATGGTTTATCGTGCCATTACTTGCGAGTATTTATCAAGATTTAAAGGTTTGCCAACCGCAAAAAAGATACAAGACTTGTTAAAAAATCTTGTAGTAGAAGTGAAATTTGTAGACGGCAAGCAAGTTGTACTTGTAAACAATCACGACTATTCGTCAATATTGAGAGAAGAAAAAGTTAGCAATATGACACCTTTTGTGAGTGGCTTTGATGCTTTGCGAGAAAAGGTGAGAGAAATTCAAAGAAATTTTGCAAAAGAAAACGATTGCATTATGGAAGGGCGGGATATTGGTCGTGTTGTATTAAAAGACGCGCAAGTAAAATTGTTTTTGACTGCAAGTGATGAAGTTCGTGCAAAAAGACGTTATGAACAAATGAAAAAATCGCCCAATTGTCCACCATTTGAAGAAATTTTAAAGGATATCAAAAAACGTGATGACGAAGATAGAAATAGGGAACACGGGGCTATGATTCCTGCCGATGATGCAATAATTGTGGACAATTCCAACGAAACACCAAATCAAACAATCAATAGGTGTATCAAAATAATTGAAAAAGCAAGACTAAAATAATTTTTGCAAATAAATATATAACAAAGGAACAATACTTTAAAAGTCCGCCAAAATAGTTTTTTGGGTGTGGCACTAATAAAATGTTGTTCCTTTTATGTTTTGATAATAGATAAAAAAACAAGACAATAATTGCTATTGCCTTGCTTTATATTTTTACATTTCAAGTTCGGATTCAGTTGTAACATTGTGTTCTTGTTTTGGTTTAGTTGCATATTTGAAAGCATCAAAAAGTCTTAAATTTTGACTTGCTTGTTTAAATTCGTCATAATCTTTTGGATTTTTTAAAGACTCATCAGCCTTTGAAATATGTGAACTCAAACGTCCCATAATATATTTTTGGTCTCTTTCATCAAGGTCGTTGAACTTTTTGTTTATTGATGACAATTGTTCGGTTGCAAGATAATAGTTTTCAACACCTTTCAATTCGTTGAGCAATGTGTCAAGTTTGTAGTTGTAATAAGTTTCGTAAACGGCAACACTAGCCCTTGACAAAAAGGTAAAAGCATTTAAAGGTTTTTTGTTGTCAAAATTTTCCAAAACTCCCAATTTTGAATAGTATCTTCCAAGTTGAGCAACACAATCTAGAACTTCAAATTTTTCCTTGTTGTCTAAATTTTCCAAGGTTGAAACAATGTAATTTGTTTCGTCTTCAACGACTTTTTCTGCTTCTGGATTTGATACTTTACGCACCTTAAAAAATCCTTTCATCATAGATGAAGTCGCATATTCCTTGTTGTTTGCGGACTTTACAAGTTTGTCCGCGACATCATATTGTTCGTCTGTAAATTGTTTTTTCATTTTTATTTTCCTCCCATTTATTGTTTAGCAAAATTTTTATTTTGCGATAAACCAAACTTTATTCACCAAAAGATTTGTCTGTGTCTCTATTGAGCATTGATATATCCATTTCTTGTTCTATAATGTCTTGCAAAATGTTTTCGCAAGCAATTATTTGAGTGCATTTTTTAAGAACGGAACGGTCTTGTGAGGTTTCGGTCTTTTCAACTGCTTCGCCTTTTATTTTTGCTAGATAACCTCTCACAAACAAGTTTTCTATAAGGGCAGAATCTTTAACTTCTTTTCTAACATTGTTAAGAACTTCCCCAATTTCGCTATTTGTTGTTGTTTTGAAAATTTGCATTGTGCTTGACAATTTTTCTTGTGCAAAACAATTGAAGTAGACATCTAAAATTGTGTTTGTTGATTCAAAGGCAGGAGCAAGTGAAATTTTGTAATTTGTAAAAGCATTTTCCTTTTTTTGTTTTTCTTTTAGATACCAATTTATTTCGCAAATAAGTTCGGACCTATCTTCTTTATCTCGTTCTCTAATTGTGTTGTAAATTTCTTTTTCTAGACTGTTCTTTTTGTCTAGCATCTTATCAAGATTGTTTTGTGTGTCTTTTTCATTTTGTTCGTCTATTTGATGCTTGACAATGTCGTATTCATTTGCAAGTTTTAGTAAGTTTGAAATACATATTTTATTGTTTTCCATTTTATCTCCATATTTTTATTACATAAATAATATATCAAACTTTATTTCCAAATTCAATAGGTAAATTTATTTTTGTTGTTTCTCACAAAAAAACAAATTAATAATTGTTTAATATAAAAAAGAAAACAAGGCTTTTTATGGCTTTGTTTTCTCTTAGTAAATTAATTTTTATAGTTTTTTAGCAAAGGTCAACTCTTAAAAAAGTCTTTTTGCCTTTTTTGATAACAACGGAAGTAGATAGTTCGGCTAGGCAAAGTGTGTAAAAAACATCTGTAATTTGTCTGCCATCTACACTAATGCCACCGCCAGAGATAAGTCTACGTGCTTCACTTTTTGAAGGGGCAAGGTGAGTTAGGGAAAGCAATTCTATAAGGGAAATTTTATTGTCTTTCAATGCGTCTTTTGGAAGGTCAAATTTTGGCATATTTTCATCATTTCTATCCCCAGAGAACAATGCTTGTGCACTGCTTCTTGCTTTGTCGGCGTCTTCTTTCCCGTGAACGTCTTTTGTTATTTCATATGCCAAGATTTCTTTTGCTTGATTTAGGTCTTCACCTTTTAAAAGTGCCAATTTGTTTATTTCTTCAATTGGAAGGAAAGTCAACATTTTCAAAAATTTAATAACATCGGCATCGTCAACATTTCGCCAATATTGATAAAACTCAAAAGGTGTTGTTTTGTTTCTATCAAGCCAAACCGCACCCTTTGCTGTTTTGCCCATTTTTTTGCCTTCGCTTGTTGTAAGAAGATTGATTGTCATAGCGCTTGCATCTTTGCCAAGTTTTTTTCTTATAAGTTCCGTTCCAAAAAGCATATTTGACCATTGGTCATCTCCACCAAATTGAAGATTGCAATTGTAATTTTTGAACAAATAATAAAAGTCGTATGATTGCATAATCATATAGTTAAATTCCAAAAAGGAAAGTCCCTTTTCCATACGTTGCTTGTAACATTCTGCCCTTAACATATTGTTGACGGAAAAGCAAGCACCAACTTCACGCAAAAGTTCAATATAGTTAAGTTTAAGCAACCAATCGGCATTGTTGAGAGCCAAGGCTTTCCCTTCGCTAAAATCAATAAAACGTTCCATTTGCTTTTTAAAACAATTGCAATTGTGGGTTATTGTTTCGGGAGATAGAACATTTCTCATATCGGTTCTGCCTGATGGGTCGCCTATATATCCTGTCCCACCACCAAGCAGAACAATTGGTCGGTTGCCCCCCATTTGAAGTCTTTTAATCAATGCCAAAGTCATATAATGACCGACATGTAGCGAATCGGCTGTTGGGTCAAAACCAATATAAAAGGTTGCTTTTCCATTGTTTATAAGATTTTTAATTTTTTCTTCATCGGTCGTTTGGGCGATAAGTCCACGTGCAACCAAATCTTCGTATAATTGCATAATTTTCTCCTTTAAGTACACCTATTGTATCATTTTTGAATAAAATTACAAATGTTTTTATACATAGAGTGTTGATATTTTATAAAAAGTTAG
>CAZLYY010000024.1:0-1634 GCA_964563895.1 uncultured Christensenella sp.
CAAGAAAGAAAAACTCGTGAGACGGCGGAAGAAGAAGACGAACAACCATATCTTCCTGGGTTTGAAGAACTTTTTATGTAAATATAAAAATAAAAACATTTTGATTTTTAAAATTGATTTTGACGGTTGAGTCGCTATATAAAAATCAATATAAGCCTTTAAAATAAAGAAAAGTAGATACTTTTAGTGTTTACTTTTTTTGTTTTAAAACTCATTAGTCGCTATTCAAAAAAACTTTTTAAAATCTATTGACATTATTTTTAAAATCATTTACACTATCAAGGCAAGTTTAAAAAAGATGACCGAAGATTCGGTTTTTAAAAGCGACAAGTTTTGTTTTTTTAATAAAACTTAAAATTGATAATAATTGTTTGTAAGGCAAATTAGACAAACTTGTAGAATTACTATGAGGAGACAAAAATGGAAAAAGGAACATATCAACCAAATAAGAGAAGAAGACAAAAAGTTCATGGCTTTAGAAAAAGAATGGCTACAAAAAATGGAAGAAAAGTTTTGAGTAGACGTAGAAATCGTGGCAGAAAAGTTCTTGCTGTGTAATAGAAATGCTTTCACAAAAAAATAGATTAAGAAAGAAAAAAGAATTTGCCTATATTTACAAGAAAAACAATTGCTTTTATACAAAACACTTATCACTTTATGTTGTGCCTACAAAAGCACCTTTTATAAAAGTAGGCTTTAGTGTAAGTAACAAAGTCGGCAATAGTGTGGAAAGACACAAAATAAAAAGACGTCTTAGCGAAATTGTAAGAGTAAATTTATCAAGTTTGCCAATAAAAAATTATGTTTTTGTTGCTAGACTTGGTACAAAAGATTTGTCTTTTGACGACTTAAAAAAAGAAGTAAACGAAATAATTGAAAAAGCAAACAAAAAAGCATAAAGTTCTTTATTTATGCGGGTTAGAGGTATAATATGAAGATAAAAAATGTTTTTAATAAAATTTTTTATTGCATTACATTCCCTCTTTTGTTGTTGGTAAAATTGTTGGTTTATTTTTATAAATTTTGTATATCCCCCTTATTTTTGCCTTGTTGCAGGTTTACTCCAAGTTGCTCAACTTATTTTTTGCAAGCGGTTGATGAATATGGAGTTTTTAAGGGTAGTTTTCTTGGAATAAAGCGAATTTTTAGATGTAATCCGTGGAGTAAAGGCGGATTAGATTTAGTAAAACCCAACATTAAAGGAAAGGTTAAATGGATATTATAAATTTATTATGCTCGGCTTGGCCACAAAATAATTTTTGGGCAACTCTTATAAAAATTTTTGATGTAGGAAGTTATGCTTGGACAATTATTTTGTTTACACTTGTTTTGAAACTTGTTTTGACACCACTAGATTTTTTTCAAAGATATTCTACAAACAAGACAACTCGTGCACAGGCTAAACTTAAACCACAACTAGATAAGTTGCAAAAACAATATGGGCAAAATCAAACCCTTTTGTACCAAAAACAAAATGAACTTTACAAAAAGTCTGGTTTTTCGATGAAAGGTAGTTGCATTGTTATGCTTATTTATATGGTGGCAACTTTGACTATATTTTTGACGTTGTATAATTCTATACAATACATTGCTGGATTTAAAATAAAAACGCAGTTTAATACCTTGCAAGATAC
>CAZLYY010000024.1:1734-2804 GCA_964563895.1 uncultured Christensenella sp.
GTCTAGAATCTCAAGAAGAAAAGGACGCATATATTTCAAGCAAACTATCATTAAAAGCAGAAAGTATCAAGTCTCAACTTGAAAGTGAAGATGCAAATTTTAGTGCTTTGACGGACGAAGAAAAGACTACAAAGATAAATGAAAAAATTGAAGAAGAGTTGACACCTTATAAGGAAACAGCGCAAGGACTTGTTGTTGAAAAATATCTTGAAATAAAAGATAGTTGGCTTTGGATAAAAAATATTTGGATAGCAGATAAACCTACTGTAAACGAAATTTTGACTTATAATAGTTACAAAAGTTCTACGGGTGATGAAAGTGTTACTCAAGAAGAATATGAAACTATTATGGCAAAACTTTTAAATGGCGATGAAAAATTAAATGGCGTAAATGGTTACTATATCTTGTCTATTTTGGTTGTTTTGGTGTCTTTGTTATCTCAATTTATATCAAGAAAAATGATGCAACCAAAAGGTGCCCCAGCACAAAATCAAGGCACAATGGCAAAAGTGATGATGTTCTTTATGCCTATTGTTATGTTGCTATTTACATTAAGGTCAAGTTCAATATTCTCTATTTATATTCTTGCAAACTCGCTTATATCCACTCTTCTTATGCCACTCACTACAAAACTTTGCAATAGCATTGCAGAAAAACAAGACAAGCAAGAAGAAATTAAGACAAAAGCAGATTATAGTAGATATTGATAATTGTTGAAAAAGAGTAAAAATATAAATAAAACTTTTTTAAAAGTTTAAAAAGGAAAAGTAAAATGAGTAAGAAACAATTTGTTGGAAAAAATGTTGAAAAGGCTATTGAAAATGGACTAGAAGAATTGGGCTTAAAACAAGAAGATGTTGATATAAAAATTATTGACCAAGGTGGACTTTTTAGAAAGGCTAAAGTTGAGATTATTTTTGATGGCGAAGAAGAAATAGTTGAAGAAGAAACCGTTTCAAAAAAAGACGAAAAAGAGTTGAAAAAGGCAGAGAAAAAAGCAGAAAAAGAAGCCAAAAAATCTGCAAAATTAGAAGAAAAATCTTCTAAAAAATCTCAAGAAAAAGAAGAGA
>CAZLYY010000024.1:2904-8791 GCA_964563895.1 uncultured Christensenella sp.
AAAAGAAGAGAAAAATCAAGCAAGTACAAAAGAAGATTTGATTGAATTGTGCAAGAATTTTCTTGACGGATTGTTTAAAAATATGCAAGTTGATGCAGAAATTTCTGTCGTTGAAAAGGAAAATAATATAACATTTTGCGCAAATGGCGAAATGGTCAATAGACTTATTGGCAAACGTGGCGACACAATGAATGCTATTCAAGAAATTTTGTCAATTGTTGCTAGAAATAGCGGAAATAGAGAATATCGTGTGTATTTTGATGTTGAAAATTACAAGGAAAGAAGAGAAGAAACTTTGGTTGCTCTTGCAAAAAGAACTGCAAGTAAAGTTGTAAAAATTGGCAAACCTATCAAACTTGACAATATGTCTGCATATGAAAGAAAAATTATTCACACAGCATTGCAAGAATTTGATGGTGTTACAACAAAATCGGAAGGCGAAGAACCAAATAGACACCTTGTTGTTATTCCAACAAAAGATTAATAAAATATGATTTAAAATTATAAAAATAAGGCTTTTTATTTTGCCTTATTTTTTTGTTTAAAATTGTTTTTTGAATAGAAAAATTGTGATATATTTTTCAAATATTTTTTTGATAAATTTAATAATTTTTTTGCTTTGAAAGGAACAAAAAATAAAATAAATTTTAAGTAAAAAATAGTTATAGATTTTATTGAAAAGTGTGATATAATACTAAGGTAAAAATTTTTATTTTAAAAAATATTTATCCATTGCAAAAAGAAGGAAAAAATGAGAAGTGAAACAATTGTTGCTTTGTCTACACCACAAGGTAAAAATGGTATTGGGGTTGTTAGGATAAGCGGAAAGGATAGTTTGAGTTTGGCGGAAAAAATGTTTGCTCCTTTTGATAAAAAGAGTGAGCCGACACCAAATTTGATGAGACTAGGGCGAATTGATTTGGGCGAAACACAAGACATTGGGTTTATGGTGTTTTTTAAAGCACCAAAATCGTTTACAGGTGAAGATGTGGTAGAATTTCAATGTCATGGTGGGATTGCGGTTACAAAAAAAATAATAGAAAAAGTTCTCTTGTTGGGTGGACGAATGGCTGAGCCGGGGGAATTTTCAAAGAGAGCATTTTTAAATGGTAAAATGTCGCTTGACGAAGCGGAAGGTGTTATTGATACAATAAATGCGGAAACGGATAGCGAACTTAAAGCAGGCGGACAACTAGCAAAAGGTGTGCTTGCTCAAAAGGTAAATAAGATGCAAGAAATTTTGCTTGATTTAATTGCCGATATTGAAGTGAGTTTTGATTATCCCGAGGAAGATATTGAGTACCGTACCAAAAAGTCAATTGTAGGGGCAATTTCGGGCTTAAAAAAGGATATTGACGGACTGCTTTCTACAAGTCAAGTTGGAAAAAGCATTAGAAACGGTGTAAGTGTTGCAATTGTGGGCAAAACAAATGTAGGCAAAAGTAGTATATTGAATGCCCTTCTTGGCGAAGAACAAGCCATTGTTACAGATATTGCGGGGACAACTAGAGATGTCGTTACAGGTGTGAAAGAATACAAGGGGTACAAGTTTAATTTTCTTGATACGGCAGGACTTAGAGAAACAAACGATGTTGTTGAAAACATTGGAATAAACAAGGCAAAGGAAACTTTGAAAAATAGCGATATAGTTTTGCTTGTTTTTGATGCAAGCAAAAAACTTGATGATGAAGACAAACAAAATTTAAACCTTACAAATGGACTAGATAGAATAATTGTGCTTAACAAAAGCGATTTGAAAAAGAAATGTGAAATAACACCTGATATAGAAATAAGCGCAAAGTCTGGCAACAATTTGGATACCCTTATGGATATGATTTTTGATAGGGCGTTGAAGGGAAATTTTGAATATGACAATATTGTTTTGACAAATATGAGACATGTTGACATATTGACACGTGCAAGCAAAAAAGCGGAGCAAATTGTTGAAAATATTTTTTCTCTTCCACTTGATGCCGTTGCGGTTGACGTGCGAGAAATGTGGGATATTTTGGGCGAAATAACAGGTGTTACGGCAAGCGAAACAATAGTAGATAAAATATTCTCAAAGTTTTGTTTGGGAAAATAAACTATTTGAAATTTACTAAAAATAAAAATTGTTTGTAGGTTGCAAGTTTAAAAATTAAAGTTATAAAAATAAAGAAGGATAAAAATGGAATATGATGCAATAGTTGTCGGAAGTGGACACGCAGGGGTGGAAAGTGCCCTTGCACTTAGTAGATTGAACAATAAAACTTTGCTTACTACTCTCAATTTGGATAGTATTAGTTTTCTTGCGTGCAATCCTTCTATTGGCGGAACGGCAAAGGGACAACTTGTGAGTGAAATTGATGCCTTGGGCGGTGCAATGGGGGTTGTTGCGGATAGAAATATTCTTCAAATGCGAATGCTTAACAGGGGGAAAGGTGTTGCTGTTCAAAGTTTGAGAGCGCAAGTTGACAAACACGCTTATCATTTGGATATGAAAGATGTTCTCCAAAATCAAAAAAATCTAGACATAAAACAATGTGAAGTTGTGGAAGTTTTGGTTAAAGATGGTCGTGTTTGTGGTGTAAAAACTGCCTTTGGTGAAGAAATTTATGCTCGTGCGGTAGTTTTGTGCACAGGTGTGTATCTTGATAGTAGGATAATTATAGGAACGTACACAAAAAGTCAAGGGCCTAATGGTTTTGTCAATGCTCATGGCCTTTCTCAAAATTTATCTCAATTGGGGCATAAAGTTTTGCGTTTTAAAACAGGTACACCTGCAAGGGTGGATAGCAATTCAATTGATTATTCTTGTTTTGAAGTGCAAAAAGGCGATGAGAATATTCCCTATTTTTCTTTTATTCATCAAGGAAATCCTAAAAATACAGCAGTTTGCTATTTGGGTTATACAAACGAAGAAACACATAATATTATTAGACAAAATCTTGACAAAGCACCAATGTATTCGGGGTTAATAAAAGGCATTGGCCCACGATATTGCCCATCAATTGAAGACAAGGTTGTGAGATTTGCGGATAAAGAAAGGCACCAAATTTTTCTTGAACCAGAAGACAAAACGGGTGATGAAATTTATGTGCAAGGTTTTAGTAGTTCTATGCCTGTTGACATTCAAGAAAAAATGTACAAGAGTGTTAAAGGGTTTCAGAATGTCAAGATTTTGAGAAATGCTTATGCGATAGAATACGATTGTATATCTTCTCTTGACCTTTTCCCTACTCTTGAAAGTAAGATTGTGCAAAACTTGTTTTTTGCAGGGCAAATAAATGGTACAAGCGGATATGAAGAAGCAGGCGCACAAGGTATTATGGCGGGGATAAATGCAAGCAATAAATTGCAAAATAAGCCACCTTTTGTTTTGAAAAGAGATGAAGCATATATTGGGGTTTTGATTGATGACCTTGTTACAAAGGGGACAAATGAACCTTATAGAATGATGACAAGTAGGGCGGAATATAGATTGCTTTTAAGACAAGACAATGCGGATATTCGTCTTACCCCACTTGGTAGAAAAATTGGACTTGTTGACGATGAAAGGTGGGCACTTTTCAATAAAAAATTGAAACAAATTGAACAAGCAAAAAAATGCCTTGATGAAAAAGTAAGCAACAAAAAAGCACGAGAATTTTTGTGTAGTGTTGGGGAAAGCGAAGGCGGAAATATAAACACATATAAAGATTTGTTGAAACGTAGCAAAGTGTCAATTTTTGATATAAAAAAATATTTTGGAATATTGAATAGAAAAAGTATACAAGTTTTATCCTATGTTGAAACGGAAGTAAAATACGAAGGATATATAAAAAGACAAGAAAATTTTGTTGAACAAATGAAACATAATGAAAAGACAAATTTGCCACAAGATATTGATTATTCACTTGTAAAAGGTTTGCGTCTTGAAGCAAGGCAAAAATTGAATAAAATAAAGCCTTTAACACTTGGACAGGCAAGCAGAATAAGTGGTGTTTCGCCAGCAGATATTTCCGTTTTGTCCGTTTATTTAAAAGTAAAAAATATGTCAAAAAAATAGACAAAAAATATAAAAATTAAGGAGTAAAAAATTGGCAATTAAGGATATATTGATAGATAAATTTTCAAAATACAAATTTAGTTTAAATGACGAACAATTGATAAAATTTGAAAAATATTTTGAATTGCTTGTAGAGTGGAACGAAAAGTTTAATCTAACCACAATTTTAGGCGAAGAAGATGTCGTTCAAAAACATTTTTTGGATAGTATTTTACCTATCAAATTTTTTAAAGACAACTCCAAAGTTTTGGATATTGGTGCTGGTGCGGGCTTCCCTTCCCTACCCCTTAAAATTATGAATGAATCTTTGGATATAACAATGATTGATAGTGTCAATAAAAAGGTTGTATTCTTAAACGAAGTTGCTCAAATTTTGCAATTGAAAAATACACGTGCAATACATACTCGTGCGGAAGATTTTGCAAAAGGTGTAAATCGAGAAAATTTTGATTATGTTGTTTCGCGTGCGGTTGCTAGTTTGGATACACTTGTTGAATATTGTTTGCCTTTTGTAAAGATTGGGGGATATTTTGTTGCATACAAATCAGAGAAAACAGAAGAAGAAGTGAAAAACTCTTTGTCTGCCCTTTCAAAACTTGGTGGAAAAATTGAAAAAATAGAAGAAATCAATCTTTTTGGAACAACTAGAAAACTTGTATATATAAAAAAGATTGCCCATACTCCCCCAGCATACCCACGTGGGAAAAACAAACCACGCCTTAATCCATTGAGATAAAAGTTGCAAAAAGTGTAAGTTTTTAAAATAAGCATTTAAATTGTTTGATAAATTTTGCAATATCATTTAAAATAATATTATTAAAGAAATACCTAGGAGAAATTATGAGAAACTTTGCAGTGTCAACAGATTCAACTTGTGATCTTTATTCAAACGAGATTGAAAATTTGGGGATTTATGTTGGGCATTTGAGTTATACCCTTGAAAAAGGCGATGACTTGGAAGTGTTTGAAGACAATTTTACAAAATATAGCCAATATGTTGATTTTTATAATCAATTAAGGAATGGAAGCATTGCAAGAACTTCAATCCTTAGTTTACAGGCGCATATTGATTTGTTTACAAAAATGGCAGAAGATGGTGTAAAAGTTGCGTTGCATATAACTCAATCTGCAGGGCTTAGCCCAACCATTGAAAATGCAAGCAAAGCCATTGAAATTGTGAAAGAAAAATATCCAGATATAGATTATCGTGCTATTGAGTCTACCACCACAACAATTGGCGAAGGAATGCTTGTAAAACTTGCTTGCAAACTTAGAGATGAAGGCAAGTCTAGAGATGAAGTTTTAAACATAATCAACGAAGAAAAAGGACATATTCAACATTTTATTTTGGTTGATGATTTGATGTACCTAAAACGTGGTGGCAGAATTGGTGGTCCAAGTGCTATTATTGGAACAATTTTGGCTATCAAACCTGTTATTGAATTTAACAAAGCGGGAAAACTTGAAATTGTTAGAAAAGAAAAAGGAATGAAAAAGGCTTTAAAATCTATTGTTGACGAGTACGAAAAATTTACAAAAAGCAAATATTTTGAATGTCTTATTGTTCATACAGACAACGAACCTGTGGCAAACACTTTGGCGGATATGATTGAAGAAAAATATGGTTTCCGCCCTGAAATTCGTATAATGGGGCCTATTATTGGTGCTCACATAGGGCCTGGCGGAGTTGCCTATGCCTTTATTAGCAATGAAGAAAGGCCAAGATAAGATTTTGATTTAAAATCCATAAGATTATTCTTGTGGATTTTTTGTAACTTAAATTTTTGTAAACGTATTTTTAAATTAAACTTGATTGATTTTTTATTATCTATATGCTAAAATATTAATAAGAAGTGA
>CAZLYY010000024.1:8891-11800 GCA_964563895.1 uncultured Christensenella sp.
AACTAAAAATAAAACCTTGCAAAATGGATATATCTGTTGGGCAAAATGCAAACGGAATTGATTATTTGTTTGAGATACTAAAAAAATCTTTTTTATCCTATCAAAATCAAAACCTAGCAAATTTGGCAAGCGGGCAAGATTTTGACAAGTATGCAGTTATTAGTGCTGTTCAAGAAGCAATACTTTCTAGTGCTGAGGGTGCCTTTGAGAGAAAGGAAAGTTTGCAAAATTTAATAAAAGCCGAATCTGAATTATTTGCATATAATGGATTGTTATATTTTAGAAGTAAAGGGTTGAAATTTAATCAAGAATCAATAAAACATCTTCAAAAAAACAACAATTTTAATTTTTCTAAAGAAGTTTTTGACAAAAAAGAAAGAGAAAGAATAAAAGAAATGTTAAAAGATGGCTATTGCAACATTAAGCAAACTTATAACGAAAATAAAGATATCACACCAAGTAAAAAGGCTTCTTGTTTAGAAAGATTCTTTTCTAATTTGAAAGAAGAAGATTTTGATGAATATTTTAGCGATTTTGAATCAAAAATAAAAAATTTTCAAAATTTTAGTAAAGAACGAGTTAACGAGCAAACAAAGTAAGTAATAATATTAAATATTATTTTAAAAATCTATCACAAAATAAGTGGTGGATTTTTTTATAATCGTCAATTGAGAATATATTTTTTGTAATTTTTCAAAAAAAATATAAAAAAACGAATAATTTTGCTTTATTTTATAAAAAAAAGATAGATTTTCTATAAATTTTTGTTATAATTAATTATAAGAGGATACTATGGGAAAAATAATTTCATTTGCAAATCAAAAAGGCGGGGTTGGGAAAACAACAACTTGTATAAATTTGGCGGCATATGTAGCGGCTTTTGGAAAAAAAGTTTTGGTTGTTGATATGGACCCACAAGGAAATGCAACAAGTGGGCTTGGTGTTAACAAAAATTTGAAACTTTTGACACTTTATGATGCAATTGACGGCGAAAAGGATATAACAGAAGTTATAAGACGTACAGGAGTTAAAGGGCTTGACATTGTTCCAGCAACAGTAGACCTTGCAGGCGCAGAAGTTGAACTTGTTTCAATGAGAAGCAGAGAAAAAGTCGTAAAAGACCTATTGAAAAAGGTAAAAGACAACTATGATTACATTTTTATAGACTGTCCACCATCTTTGGGTTTGCTTACAATCAATGCTTTGACAACAAGCAACTCCGTTGTGATACCTATTCAATGTGAATTCTTTGCTTTGGAAGGGTTGAGTCAACTTATGAACACAATAAAACTTGTAAAAAAGCACCTTAACGAAAATATTGATGTTGAGGGTGTTATTTTGACGATGAAAGTTAGTCGTTCTAACCTTATTCAAGATGTTTCAACCGAAATTAAAAGATTTTTTGGCAAAAAAGTGTATGAAACATATATTCCAAGAAGTATTAGACTTGCAGAAGCACCTAGCCACGGGAAACCAATTATGCAATATGATGCAAAAAGCAAGGGCGGTGTTGCATATTATGAACTTGCAAAGGAATTTTTGACAAGAAATAAAGATAGTTATAAAAATATAACCAATTTTTAAAATATATTGATTATTAATATATATTAAAGATATTGTTATATATCTATAACTAAATTAGTTATACTTTTAGATTGGTTTTAAAGTCTAAAAATATATTGTGATGTTTTTATTAAAATTAAAAAATAAATCTTGTTTTTTATAACTAATTAGAGTATAATTATCTTAATTCTAGTTATGTTTATAGAAAATGTTTGTAGGAGTTAAATTATGAAAAGAGGATTAGGAAAAGGGCTTGGCGCATTATTTTCAATTTATGAAAATGACGAAGAAAATTTGAAAGTTGAAGATAATGAAGTTTCAAATAAAGAAGAAAAAGTTGCTGATAATAGTAGCGAAAGTGGGCTTGTAAAAAATCAAGGCGTTGTTGAGATTGATATTAGAAAAATTGACCCAAACAAAAATCAACCAAGAAAAAAGTTTGATGCGAATTCGTTGAAGGAACTTTCTGAGTCAATAAAACAACACGGGGTTATTCAACCTATTATTGTCAATGAATGTTCAAATGATAGATATATTATTATTGCGGGTGAAAGGCGTTTTAGGGCGAGCATAATTGCTGGACTCAAAACTATCCCTGCAATTATCAAGCAATATTCCCCAAGGGAAATAAAAGAAGTTGCATTGATTGAAAACCTTCAAAGAGAAGATTTAAATCCAATTGAAGCGGGGAAAGCAATTAAAGAGTTGATGGAAGAATACAACTTTACGCAAGAAGAAGTTGCTGACAAAATTGGCAAATCCCGTCCATTGGTTGCAAATACTTTGAGACTTTTAAATCTTTGTCCAGAAGTAATTGCTTTTATTGAAAACAATCAACTATCTGCCGGCCACGGCAAATGTTTGGTGGCAGTTGAAGACAAAGAAAAACAAATAGAACTTGCAAAACTTGTTATTGAGAACAAATTGACTGTTCGTGATTTGGAAAAACTTATTAGAGATGGTTCTTCAAAATTAAAACCAAGTCAAGAAAAAGAGAAAATAAATCAAAGTGTTGAACTAAAAGAACTTGGACATAGGTTGCAAAGATTGTTTAGAACCAAAGTTAAAATTGTTGGTGATGACAAAAAGGGAAAAATTTCTATTGCCTATTTCAATACCGATGACCTTGACAGAATATGTGCTTTTCTTGATAAACTTGAAAAATAATTGATTTTAAGTAAATATTGTAAATTTTAATTTATTTAAAACAGAACCTATTTATTAATAAATTTTAGATATAATATAAAAAGGGACAATGTATTTATATTTGCATTGTCTTTTTTATTTTTTAGTTTTAATTTGTCAATCTTTGTTTGTTTTGTTTAAATATTGCCAATATTTGTGGG
>CAZLYY010000025.1:0-6218 GCA_964563895.1 uncultured Christensenella sp.
CGCTAGAACTATGTCCACCGCCAAAACTACTACCACCACTGCTATGACTACCCGCGCTACCGCCATGTGAACCACTAGGCATAATAAATTCTCCTTTTGTATTTTTCTACACTTAGCATACAACAAAAGGGCATAAAAGTACAATAAATTTGAGAAAATTGTCAAAAACTTTATCTTTTAAAACCCAACCCAACAAAAAAGGATATACAAATAAAGCATATCCCACTGTTTTCTTGCAATTTAAAATTTGTAAATCATAAATCTACAACAAAAAATGCATAAAACATATTTTTGTATAAATTTTGTGCATAAAAAAAGGCTTTGAAAGCCTTTTTTAAAAAAATTAGACATTAAGAAGTCTAAGGATATGTTTGCTTACAATCATAAGAATAAGGTCAACAATCCAAATGATGTTCCAACCAAGGACAAGTCTTAAGATACCAGCAACGATTCTTCCTTCAGTAAATCTTGTTACTGCACCGCAAATCCAAGATGTAACAGGAATAATTGCAAGAATTATGCTTACAACATATCCAAGCCCAAAATAATCACTCTTTTTTGCCATAATAATTTCCCCTTTTATTTAAATATACTTACAACATTATAAAACTATGCATAAAATTTGTCAAATTTTTTAATTATAATAAAATTTTTTCTTTATTAAATTTTACAAGTTTTCAATATTTGCAACAATTTGAGCATTCTCATATTCGTCAATTTTTCTTTGAAGTTTTTTGATACAAACAAATTGATAAACAATTCCAACAAGCAAAATTGCAATAATAGCAATTATCAAACCCAACAACATTTTTGATTTTTTATTCATACACTCCCCCTTGCAATTTGTTTAACAATTAGATATGCAACTCAATTTGATTTACAATTCTTTCTTCTTTATATTTTTAGTATAAAGCCATAGAAAAAAATTGGCAACTGTTTTGAAAAAATATCCTGCAAGAAAAAATGAAAGAAGATATGCAACAATGCAAATAAAATTGATTTCGCCATAATTTAATTTTAGATTGATAAAAAAAGTTGCAAAACAAAGAACAATAAAAACAACAAATTTGCCTATTTGTGAAAAGATTTGCCCAATAAAAATAAACAATTTAATAAAAACAATTTTGATTGAAATAAAAATGTTTTTTATTGCAATTTTTTTGTTATTTTTGCAATTTTTCTTTCGTTTATTTTTTTCTATTTTTCCGCTTGATTTGTGCAGAATATATACATTTTTAGATATTTTTTGTGGATTATTTTTGTCAAAATTCTTCTTTGATTTTTGTTTGTTTTTTCTAAAAATAATTGTGAAAAAATAAATCAATTTATTCAACAATTTTTTTATAATTTTTTTTGAAAAAACTTTGATAATTTTTTGCAAAAAATTTTCTTGTTTTACAACTCTTTTTTCTTTTGTTTTATCGTCTATTTTTTTACTTTTTGCAATTTCAATTTTGTCGTTTTTTTTGGAAAAATTGCTATTTTTGTCCAAATTTTGCTCTTTTTTATCCATTTTTCTTGTTTTTTTGTCATTTTCTTCCATTTTTTCATTGTTAAAGATGTCTTTCTTAAGCAATTTTCTTCTATCAAAAATAGAAAAAAGTTTGCATAATGCAAAAAATATAAATCCACAAATCGCACCCAAATACAAAAAGAGCCACAAGACATATGTTTCGTTTGATGTTGAAAAAAGTATCATTTAAATATTCTCTTAAAAATATTTTGCCTATTGTCTTCCCCTAAAAATTTTATATCGTCAATTTTGCCAACCATATTTAGATTGCCAGCGTCTACATCAATTTTTGTTATAGACAAATCACTCCCCAAAATAGACAAATTGCTCCCAGCAACACGCATTTGAACTTTTGTTTCGCTTGCTTCATAGACTTTTTCAACACCTGTCAAGTCCAAAGATTTTCTATTTTGCAAAGTTAATGTACTATTTTCAAAACTTTTTTGTGTTGTTTTCTCATTTTCCATAATAAAATCCCCTTTTTTATAAAAAGTTATTATATTTTTATGAAAAATTTGAAAATTTTATGTTATAAATACAAGTTTTATCCCAATTTATGCTATAAATTTTTGAGTTATAAATTGTTTGCAATAAGTGAATCTTGCACAAATCGTTTTTTATTTTTTAAAAATTAAACTCAATCTTAATACAAAAAAGGAACTTTGCATAAATTCGCATAGTTCCTTTTTTTTTACATTTTGTTTTAAAATATTGAAAAATGTTATTCTTCGGTTGTTTCTTCGGCTGTTTCTTCAACGTCTTCTTCTTGATGTTCGGTTACAGAAGCACAAACAACTTTGTAGTTTTTATCTTTTAATCTCATAATCTTGACACCTTGTGTGTTTCGTCCAAGACTGCTTATTTGAGCAACTTCCAATCTAATGATTGTCCCATTGTCCGAGATAAGAATAAGGTCTTGGTCTTGTTTTACTTGTTTGAGATTGACAAGTTTGCCGGTCTTTTCGTTGAAAACACCTGCTTTGATACCTTTTCCGCCACGAGATTGAAGCCTAAAGTCGTCAACTGCACTGCGTTTGCCATAACCATTTTCGGATATGGTCAAAATTTCGCTATCTTTATCAATTATTGACATATCCACAACATAATCGTCTTTGTTGAGTTTGATACTCTTTACACCTTGAGAATTTCTACCCAGTCTACGAATTCCTTGTTCGCTAAAACGGATACACTTTCCTTCGTGAGTTCCAATCAAAATTTCGTCATCACCATCTGTTGTTTGGACGGATATAAGTTTGTCATTGTCAAGAAGTTTAATTGCAATTTTACCATTTTTGTTTATATGTCTAAATTCGTCTATTGTAGTCTTTTTGATAAGTCCATTCTTTGTCGCCATAACAAGATTGCCTGATGCATTGTCGTCAAATTTGATTATTTCTGTAACAAGTTCGCCCGATGATATTTGAAGAAGATTTATCATTGCCCTGCCTTTGGCATTCTTTTGTGCTTCTGGCAACATATAAGCCTTTTTGGTATAAACTCTGCCCATATTTGTAAAGAAAAGCAAATTGTCGTGAGTGTTGCATACAAACATTTTTTCTACAAAGTCATCTTCCTTTGTTTTATGGCCAGAAACGCCCACTCCGCCACGACGTTGAGACTTGTACTCGCTGACAGGTTGACGCTTGATATAGCCTGTGTGAGTAAGGGATACAACAATGTCTTCCTTTTCAATAAAATCTTCTATGTCCAAATCGTTGTAGTCAATGGTTATTTCTGTTCTTCTTTCTGTAGCATATTTTTCTTTTATTTCTAAAAGTTCGGATTTTATTATGTCCAAAACTCTTTGGTCGGAACCTAATATATCTCTCAAATCTTCTATTGTAGCCTTGACTGAACGAAGTTCTTCTTCAATCTTATACACTTCAAGACTTGTTAGTCGTTGCAATCTCATTTCCAAAATTGCATTTGCTTGTCTTTCGCTAAGACCAAATCTTTCACAAAGTTTTACGTTTGCATCATTTTTATCCTGGCTTGCTTTGATAATTTTGATAACTTCATCAACGTTGTTTAAAGCAATAACAAGCCCTTCCAAAATATGTTCTTTTTCCAAAGCCTTTTCCAAATCATATTTTGTACGACGAACAATAACATCTTTTTGGTGTTCAAGATAATAATAAAGCATTTCCTTTAGGTTTAAAATCTTTGGTTCGCCATTGACAAGTGCCAAGAAAATAATACCAAAAGTTGTTTGAAGTGGTGTGTGCTTGTAAAGAAGATTAAGCACAACTTGTGCGTTTGCATCTCTTTTTATGTCTATAACAATACGCATACCATGTCTATCGGACTCTTCTTTTATATCACTAATACCTTCTATCTTTTTGTCTTTTACAAGGTCGGCAATTTGTTCTATAAGTTTTGCCTTGTTTACTTGATAAGGGAGTTCTGTAATAATTATTCTACTGCGTTTTTCATTCTCTTCAATTTCGCATCTTGCACGCAAAATTATTGACCCACGACCTGTTTTGTAAGCCGTCCTTGCGCCATTTCTTCCAAGCAACAAACCACGTGTAGGAAAATCTGGTGCTGGAATGTATTTGATAAGTTCATCAATATCAATAGCAGGGTTGTCAATAAGGGCAATAACACCGTCTATAACTTCACCCAAGTTGTGTGGTGGAATGTTTGTTGCCATACCAACAGCAATACCGTCTGAGCCATTTACAAGAAGGTTTGGAAAACGAGAAGGCAAAACAACAGGTTGTTGTGTAGTGCCATCAAAGTTTGGATAAAAATCAACCGTTTCCTTGTCAATATCACGCAACATTTCATTTGCTATTTTAGAAAGCCTTGCTTCTGTGTACCTATATGCAGCAGGTGGGTCGCCGTCTATACTACCAAAGTTACCTTGTCCTTCAACAAGTGGTTCGTTGATAGAAAAGTCTTGTGCAAGTCTTACAAGTGCATCATAAACAGATGAGTCGCCGTGTGGGTGGAATTTACCCAAAACATCACCAACAATACGAGCACATTTTTTGTATGGCTTGTCGTTTGTAAGACCGATTTCCCCCATATCGTACAAAATACGGCGATGAACAGGCTTCAATCCGTCTCTTACGTCCGGTATAGCACGCGAAACATTAACTGCCATAGCGTAAGATATAAAGGACTTCTTCATCTCTTCATTTAAGTGCACCATAATGTATTTTGTGTTGTCAACATAGTCATCTTTTTTAATATTTTTTTCGTCTATACTCATTTTTCCCTTCTTCTTTTTTTTTAGTTAGAATAGTTCTTAAATTTTATAATTTTAATTTTTTTAAATATCAAGGTCTTTAACAAGAGTTGCATTTTCTTCAATAAATTTTCTTCTGAGTTCTGGGTTGTCCCCCATAAGTGTATTAAATATTTGGTCTGCTTCAACTGCATCTTCTAGTGTAAACTTGACAAGTGTACGATGTTCTGGACTCATTGTTGTTTCCCAAAGTTGGTCTTTGGTCATTTCGCCCAAACCTTTGTATCTTTGTATTGTAATGTTTTTATTGCCAAGTCTTTCTAGGTCATCGTTTAATTCGTCATCACTATAAAAATATGCAATATCTTTACCACGAGTAACCTTGTATAGTGGTGGTTGGGCGGCATAAACGTGCCCATTTTCCAACAAAGGTCTCATATAGCGGTAGAAGAAAGTTAAAAGCAAAATTCTAATATGGCTTCCGTCAACATCGGCATCGGTCATACAAATAATCTTGTTGTAACGAAGTTTGCTTTCGTTGTACTCTTGATTTATTCCACAACCAAAGGCTGTAATCATAGATTTAATTTCTTCATTTTCAAGAACACGTGCAAGACGAGTCTTTTCAACATTCAAAATTTTACCCCTAAGTGGCAAAATTGCTTGAAAACGTCTATCTCTGCCTTGTTTTGCAGTCCCGCCAGCACTGTCCCCCTCAACAATGTATATTTCGCATTTTGAAGAGTCCTTGTCTGTACAATCGGCAAGTTTTCCTGGCAAAGTTGTGCTTTCTAGTACACTTTTTCTACGAGTAAGTTCCCTTGCATTTCTTGCAGCCTCTCTTGCTCTTTGTGCTGTGATTGATTTTAAAATAAGTTGTTTTGCTATTTCTGGGTTTTCTTCTAGATAGTCGCCAAACGACTCAACAACAACCTTTTCAACAAGTCCACGCATAAAGGAATTGCCTAATTTTGTTTTTGTTTGTCCTTCAAATTGTGGGTCTTGAAGTTTTACGGATATAACCGCTGTAAGCCCTTCACGGCAATCTTCACCACTCAATTTTTCATTTGGTTTTAAAATTTTATTTTTTGTTGCATAATCAATAATAACTTTGCTTAATGCATTTTTAAACCCAACCAAGTGTGTTCCACCTTCTTCGGTGTTTATATTGTTTGCATAAGCATTGATTGTTTCGCTATATCCATCGTTGTATTGAAAACTTATTTCAACTTCGCTGGTTTTGTTTATAGAATTGACATAAAATGGTTGTGGGAAGAATGTTTGTCTGCCATTGTTCAAAAAGTCAACAAATTCAACAATACCGCCTTTGTAATAGAAGGTATCACTTCTTTCCTTACCTACCCTTTTGTCTGTAAGAGTTATTGTCAAACCTTTGTTTAAAAATGCAATTTCTCTAAAACGAGATTTTAGGTTGTCATAATTAAACTCTGTCGTTTCAAAAATTTGGTCATCTGGAGTAAAAGTAATTGTTGTTCCACGAGATAATGTATC
>CAZLYY010000025.1:6318-11391 GCA_964563895.1 uncultured Christensenella sp.
GAAATTGAACCATTTGGATAAATAACAACATTTATTTTGTCACAATGTCCAGCAATGGCTTCGTCAATACTATTGTCAACAATCTCAATAACAAGGTGATGCAAACCCCTTTCGTCTGTAGAACCAATATACATTCCCGGTCTTTTTCTAACAGGTTCAAGTCCGTCCAAAACTTGAATATCTTCTTCTGTATACTTTGTTGTCTTTGTAAGTTCTTCAATTTCTTCTGTCAAATCGTTATTCTCTGTCATAATATTTCCCTTTTTCTATTTTTATTTCATTTTATTTGCTATAACAATCAAACATATATTTTGCATAAAAAATAAAACAAAAAAATGATAATTTTCCCCTATATAATATATATAATATATATAGTATATATAATATAACATATATATATGTAAATTTCAACTTTTTTTTGTTTGTTTTTTAAACAATTTTTTAAAACAAATTTTTCGTCTTTTAAAACAAATAAAACATTCAACTTCTTTAACTTATAAATAATGCTTTATGTAAAAAATACCTTTAAAAACAACTTCCGCTAATTAAAAATTATTTTGTGGAACAATTGTAATTTTTTGTGGAACAATATTTTAAAAGTTGTGGAACAATTGTAATTTTTTGTGGAACAAAAAATAAAATTGCGTGAAACATTGTTTTTGTGTCTAAAATATGCTATTTTACTATATTTTTACCTTGTGAAACATTGTTTAGAACTGTGAAACATTGTTTTGTTTGTATAACTATTTTTGTGGAACATTGTTTTGTTTTTATAACTTTTATTGTGGAACATTGTTTTGTTTGTATAACTATTTGTCAAATTTTAGTGTCAAAAAAACTTGACTAATCTAGCCAAGTTTTAAATTTATTTTATCGTTGCATTATTTACTACAAAAATTTTTGATTGTTCACCCAATTTTCTACTAAATCTAGTTGTTGTAAGGATTGTTTGATAATCTTCAATTTGTTTTAAAAAGTTTTTACATCTCTTTTCGTCTAATTCACTTAGAACATCATCTAAAAGCAAAATTGGTTTTTCGTGAGTTAACTCTTCAAAAAGTTTTAACTCTGCTATCTTTATTGACAAAGTTGCAAGTCTTTGTTGTCCTTGTGAACCAAAGTTTCTAATATCAATGTTGTTTATTTTTATTTCAATATCATCTCTATGTGGCCCTATTGAAGTGTATCCAAAATCAAAATCGCTTTTTAGTTTTTCTTTGTACAATGAATATATCTTTTGTCTTAGCACTTCTATTGATTTTTGAGTTAGTCCTTGATAGGATATTGTCAAAATTTCCTTATCAGATGTTATTGCACTATGAATTTCCCTTGTATGTTCCTTTATTTTGTCTATAAAATCAAGCCTGCAAAAGATTATTTTGCTTGCAACATCTGCAAGTTGTGTGTCCCATATATCAATTGTATCTTTTAAAACATCAAAGGAACGAGTTTGTTTGAGCAACTTGTTTCTTTCGTTCAAAATTTTTTCATAACGGCACAACAAGTAAAAATAATTTTTGTTTATTTGGCTAATATCAATATCTATAAATTTACGCCTAAACGATGGTCCGTCTTTCACAAGTCCAATTTCGTCTGGAGCAAAATAAACAACCGGCATTTCTCCTATAAGGTCGCCTATTTTTTTTATAGCAATTCCATTTATTTTTATTGTCTTTTTTTGGTCATTTGACAAAACAAGTGATAAATCTTCTTCATAAAAAGTTTTTTTGACTTTAATATCTATCTTTGCTCTGTTTTCTCCCCATTTTATAACATCTTTATCTTTTGAAGTCTTGGGAGATTTGCCAATGCTTGCAATGTATATACTTTCCAAAAAGTTGGTCTTTCCTTGGGCGTTTGCGCCTTTAAAGATATTGAGTTTTTTATCCAACTCAACAAAACAAGTAGTATAATTTCTAAAATTTTCCAACTTTACGCTTTCAATATACATACGTGATTATTTTAACATACTTTTTTCTTTTTTGGAATCAAAATTTTAAAATATATTTTTATCAATATTTAACTTCAAAAAACAATTGTTTTTAAAGTCAATAAAATTATTTTTTTGCCTAACGTTTAATTATTACTATTTTAATATAATTATATTTTGGGAACAAAAGATATTGACTTTTTTTTTTGAGTATAATAAAATAATTATAACTATGGGGGATATATGGATAGTATTCTAAGCAGATGGAATGAAGTACTAAAAGATATGGAAAATCAAGTTACTGCTGTCAGTTATGACCTTTATATAGAGACTTTGGAACCTATCAAAGTTGAAGACAACAAACTTATTCTTCTTGCTTCTACCTTGACAAACAAAAATCAATTGATAAAACTTCATCGTGAAAAACTATTGAATTCCGTCAAACAATATTTTGATAATGTAGAAGATTTGGTTATTTTGGAACCAGGCGAAAAAGACAAATTTTTTGACGAAATAAAACAAGCGGAAGAAATGATTGAAGCAAAGCAAATTCTAAACGACAAAAATAGACTTAACGAAAAATATACTTTTGACAATTTTGTTGTAGGAAAGAGCAATCAATTTGTTTATGCGGCTTGTAGAAGTGTTGCGGAAAACCCAGGAAAAAAATATAATCCATTGTTTATTTATGGTGGTGTAGGTTTGGGAAAAACTCACCTTTTGCACGCTATTGGAAACTACATAAAAAAATACAACAAAAACCTACGAATTTTGTATGTTACAAGTGAACAATTTACAAACGACTATATTCAAGCATTGAAGGCAGACAAAAAAGAAAATGCAAACAAGGCTTTTCGTGATAAATATCGTGAAGTTGATGTTCTTATGATTGATGATATTCAATTTATTGCCAACAAAACAAGTACACAAGAAGAATTTTTCCACACTTTCAACGACCTTTATCAATTGGACAAGCAAATTGTTATAACAAGTGATAAACACCCACGAAATATGGAACTTTTGGAAGAAAGGCTAAGGTCAAGATTTTCGGGCGGACTTATACAAGATATTCAAAAACCAGATTATGAAACTCGTCTTGCAATTCTTCAAAAGAAAGTTGAAAGAGAAAGATACAATGTGGACAACGATGTTTTGCAATTCCTTGCGGATAGAATAGACACAAACATAAGAGACCTTGAAGGAAGTTTGAACAAAGTTGTTAGTTTGTCTGTTTTGATAGGAAAAAACAAAGCAACACTAGCGGAAGCGGAAGAATCTTTAAAAGACTTTGAATCAAATCAATCTCAAAACCTAACTATTGACAAAATTATTGATCTTGTTTGCAAAAACTACAATGTTACAAAAGAAGATATGATTGGCAAAAAGAAGAAAAAAGAGATTGTAGACCCAAGACAAATTTGTATGTATATAATAACAGAACTTCTTGATGTCCCTCTAAAAGCAATTGGTGAAGCCTTTGGCGGAAGAGATCATACAACGGTTATTTTTGCAAGAGATAAGATAAGCGACCGAATGAAAAAGGATAAAGAACTTAGAACTGATGTTGAAGACATAATTGCAATGATACGTTCTGACCTAAATTAACATAGTTATACACAAAAAAAGTTGATAATTTTTTCTTACAAGAATTAGGAAAAATAAAGTTTTTATCTAAAAAAATAGGCAAAATGAGAATGTTATCCACATTTACACAAGCCCTAATAATACTTTATTAAAACTAGTTTAAATATATAAATATATAAGATAGTACCAAAATCACTTTTTTTAAAACTCTTGAAAAAATGGTTAGTTATCAACAAAAAGTGGATAAATTTGAAACGTTATTCACAACAAAATATTGTAAATTTTAAGGAATTTAATTGAGAAAAAACACAATATATTGGGGTTGAAAAAGTTATTCACAAACAAACTTGCTAATAATATTAATAAAAATAAAAAATTAAGGAGAAATAATATGAAAGTAATATGCGACGGACTAGATTTGAGTATTGCAACAGCACAAGTTATAAAAGCAATATCAAATAAAACAACAAATCCTGTATTGGAGGGAATAAAACTTACAACGGAAAACGATAGTTTGAAATTGTCTTGTACAGACCTTGAACTTGCTATTGAAAAGACAATAAGAGCAGACGTAAAAGACGAAGGCGAAGTTGTTATTCCAGGTAAATTTTTTGCAGAGTTTATAAGAAAACTTACAAATGAAAAAATTGAATTGGAACTTGTAGATAAAGAAAGATTGAAAATTGTTTACACAGATAGTGAAAGTTTTATTCAATGCTACAATGTTTTGGAATTTCCTAACCTAAAAATGATTGAAGGTGGAGACAACTTTTCTATAAGCAAAAAAGATTTCAAGAGTTTGGTGAGTAGGTCAATATTTTCTACAGCAGTTGATGATACAAGACCTGTTTTGAAAGGTTGTTTGTTTGAAATAAAAAATAACAAAATAAATTCTGTTGGACTAGATGGTTATAGACTTGCTTTTTGTACAAAACCTTTGATTTCTTCCACTGTTGAAACAAAAATTATTGTTCCAGCAAAATCATTGACTGAAATTGTAAAATTTATTGACGATGACGAAGAGGAACTTAAAATATTTATTCAAAAGAACTTCCTTATGGTTGAAGTTGACAACACAAAAATAATCACAAGACTTATTGAAGGCGATTTTATCAATTATGAACAAATTATTCCAAAAGAATTTTTAACTTCACTTACAATAAACAAATCCGTTTTTGAAGAAGCAATTGAAAGAACAAGTGTTTTGTCAAGAGTGGATAGAAACAACCTTGTAAAGTTTGATATCAAAGATAAACTTTTGACATTGACTTCAACTTCTGACATTGGCAACATCAAAGAAAATATAGGAATTTCCCTAAAAGGAAACGACTTGACTATTGCATTTAACTCAAGATATTTTAGTGAAGCATTAAGGACAATAAACGATGAAGCAATAAAAATAAATTTCAATCAACCATCAAGTCCTTGCATTATTACCCCAAGTGAAGGCGATGAATATCTTTATCTCATTTTACCTGTGAGAATAATTACTCAAGTTTAATTTTTAGAATAGTTTTTAAAAGGCAGAATTGTAGCAAACACAATTTTGCTTTTTTTAT
>CAZLYY010000026.1:0-3871 GCA_964563895.1 uncultured Christensenella sp.
TGTGTCGTTATTTTAAATAGAGTGTTGTAAGTAAAAAAAATCACACGCTATGTGATACTCAATTTTAGTTTCACTAAAATTGAAAGAAAAATTGAAAATTTTTCTAAAAAACCTTTGGTTTTTGTATCACATAGCGTGTGGATTTTATCTTTTCAAATAAACCTTTTATGCATTGGAAAACTTATTAATATATTGCTTCAATCAACCCTAAATTGCCATCATTTCTCTTGTACAAAACGCAAACATTGTTGGTTTCACGATTAAGGAATATATAAAAATTGTTGCCGATTGTTTCCAAAAAAACCTTTGCGTCTTCAACAGAAATTGGTTCAAGTTCAAAAGTCTTTTTTCTTACAACTTCGGTTGGCTTAAAGACTGGTTCTTCTTCAAAAAACAAATAATCTTTGTTAAGGGAATCTTTTTTGAGTCTTGTATAAAATTTGTCGCCATATTTAACGATTTGTCTTTCAACTTTTGGAAGAGCAAGGTCAATGTTTTCATACATATTTTCACCTGTTACTTCTGCTCTATAAAACAATCCCCTACTTCTTACTGTAAGTTCTAGTTTGCAAAGTTGACCTTCCATTTTGCAATTAACTTTTGCAATAGCATCATCATTGAAATATTTGTCAAGTTTGCTAACTTTCTTTTCTATAATATCTTTTAGTTTGTCAGAAATTGTGTAATTTTTTGAATTAATCTCTATTTTCATAATAATCTCCTTTTAGGTCTATAACCTACATTTTTATTTTAACAAATAATTTAAATCTTTCCAAATAATTTTGCGACTTAATATTTATATTGTTAAATAAAAATATTTTAACTCATTTTTACATTAAGTTCCGCTTTTAAAAACCAATTTTTCATTTTGGACGGATACGACAATGTTGTTGTCCACAAGTTCGCCCGACAAAAGAGCATCTGTCAATTGGTCTTCAATATCCGTTTGAATAAGACGTTTTAGTGGTCTTGCACCATATTCTGCAGAAGTTCCCTTTTCTACAAGATATTTTAAAGCACTTTCCGTAAATTTCAAGCCAATTCCACGGTCTTTTAATTTTTTGCTAAGGTTATTAAGCATAATTTTTGCAATATTTGTCAAATCTTCTTGCGACAAACTATGGAATACAGTTATAACATCAATTCTGTTTAAGAATTCTGGTTTGAATTTTCTTCTTACAGCATTCAAAAGGACTTCTTTCATTTGGTCATAATCTGGATTGTCTGATGTGAAACTATTGTTAAAACCAAGTTGAGAGGTGTGATTGGTTAAATCACTTACACCACAGTTGCTTGTCATAATAATAATTGTATTTTTGAAGTTTACTGTTCTGCCATGGCTATCTGTAAGTCTGCCATCGTCCAAAACTTGCAACAAAACATTGAAAACATCTGGGTGTGCTTTTTCAATTTCATCAAACAAAACAACGGAATATGGTTTTCTTCTTACAAGTTCGGTCAATTGTCCACCATCATCGTGCCCAACATATCCTGGAGGTGCACCAATAAGTTTTGATACGGAATAACTCTCCATATATTCACTCATATCTATACGAATAATGTTGTTTTCGTCATCAAACATTGCTTCGGCAAGGGCTTTGCAAAGTTCCGTTTTACCAACACCTGTTTGCCCTAAAAACAAGAATGAACCAATTGGTCGTTTGCTATCTTGAAGTCCAACACGAGACCTACGAATTGCCTTACAAACAGCACTAACTGCTTCGTCTTGTCCAACAACACGCTTGTGAATAACTTCTTCCAAATGAAGCAATTTTTCCTTTTCGCTTTCGGTAATTTTTGCAACAGGAATACCTGTCCAACGAGATACAACATCAGCGACATCTTTTTCGGTTATTCTTGGCTCAACTTTTGGTTTGCTCAAATTGTATTTATCTTGCTCTTTTTTGAGTTCTGCATACATTGTTTGAAGGTCGTTTGCGAGTTTTGTTGACTTTTCGTAATTGTGTTGAACAAGTGCTTCTTGATAGTTTCTATGCACTTCTTTAAAATTATCTTCCATTTCTTGCAAATGTTTTGGTTGCATTGTTCCGCTAACACGCACACGACTGCTTGCTTCATCAATAAGGTCTATTGCCTTGTCTGGCAATGCCCTATCCATAATGTATCTATCCGAGAGTTTGGCGGCAGCGACAATTGCTTCGTCTGTTATTTGAATTTTGTGGAAGGCTTCATAACTATCTTTCAAGCCACGCAAAATAAGAATTGTTTCATCAACTGTTGGTGGATTGACCATAATTGGTTGAAAACGTCTTTCAAGTGCTTTATCTTTTTCAATAAATTTTCTGTATTCATCTGTTGTTGTTGCACCAACCGTTTGCAATTCGCCACGTGCAAGATAAGGTTTTAACATATCAGCAGGGTTTACATCGCCTTTTTCGCTACCAGCCATAGCAAGAGTATGAATTTCATCAATAAAGACAATGATATTTCCGTCTTTTATAATTGTTTCTATGGCATCTTTTAGCCTTTGTTCAAGTTCCCCTCTAAACTTTGTCCCTGCCATCAAAGAACCAATATCAAGGGCAAAAATTGATTTGTTTTGAAGTTCTTGTGGGACACGATTTTTGACAATTGCTTGCGCAAGCCCTTCCACAACTGCTGTTTTACCTACGCCTGCTTCACCTATCAAAATAGGGTTATTTTTGGTCTTTCTACAAAGAATTTCAATAATTCTTTCTATCTCCTTATCCCTACCAATAATAGGGTCCATTTTGCCTTGACGAGCCTTTAGAGTAACATCGTACCCAAATTCAAGCAAACTTTCTGGAAGAGCACTCTTCTCGCCTGTTGATTGTTCGTCAACAGATTTATAAGTATCACCGCCATCAATATTTGCATTTTTTAGTTCGTCATAAATTTTATCACGAAGATTGAGTGTATCAATATTGAAATAACTACTCAAAAGTTTGAATGCATAGCAATCTTCATTGTACAAAATACCAATCAAGAAGTGTTCCGCACTCAAAAAGTTGTGCCCCAATTTATATGCAATGTTTGAAGCCGTTACAAGAATATTTTTGCTTCTTGGTGTCAACTCCATTTTGTCTGCACCTAAATTTGGGTTGTAACCCGGCTGAGTAATTTTTTCCAAAAGTCTTTCCTTGGTAACATTTTCATCTCTCAACATTTTGCAAGCAAGAGAAGATGGCACACACAAAATTCCATACAAAAGTTGCTCGGAGTCTATTTGATTTCCGTGCATTTTTTTTGTTATTTCCCCAGCATTATTAAGCATTCGTTGTGCACTGTCAGAAAATTTTATAAAATTATTCATCTTTTTTCTCCTTTAAAATATTAATAATTGTATTTTTCATTATGTTTGAACGCAATGTTCCGTCCAAATGTACAGGATTTGCAAGTGCTTTTGGTGAAATTGTATAAGAAACAATTTTTGCTTGGTCAAGAGTTAAAAAATGCTTGTTAACTAAATCTTCCAAAATATATTTTGCATCATTATATCCAAGTTCATTTGGCATATTTTCAACAATTTTGTAGAAATAATTGTCATCGTGGTCTTTTATCCTTACAACTTTTATATATCCGCCACCACCACGTTGACTTTGAGTTATAAACCCACGATTGATATTAAATCTAGTCGTCAAAACATAATTGATTTGACTTGGCGCGCAATTGAAATAATCGGCGAGTTCGTTGCGTGATAAATTGACATCATCATCATTCCCCATTGTGCCCAAAATAAAATTTTCTATGATATCACTTATTGTTGGCATATAATTATCTCCTTTTAGTAAATTATCAAAAAAAGTATAGATTTTATATAAGAAAAAAATATTTGACTTTCTTTGACCTTTATATTTTAATACTAAGGTTTCATATTGTCAAATATTTT
>CAZLYY010000026.1:3971-8032 GCA_964563895.1 uncultured Christensenella sp.
CCCACATCGGCAATAACGGCACTTAACATTCCTGTTATGCCCAAAGCACCTAATGTGAGAAAAATTAGTTTGATTCCTGCGGATAAAATTATATCTTCCCACACAATTTTTTTTGTAAACCTAGAAATTTTGATTGATTCAACAATTTTTTCTGGGTTGTCGTTGGCAAGAACAATGTCCGATGCTTCTATGCTTGCGGAATTTCCTTTCAACCCCATACTAAACCCAACGTCTGCCAAAGTTAGTGATGGAGCATCGTTCAAGCCGTCCCCTACATACCCTATTGTATTGTTTTTGCTCTTATTTTTTTCTATCCATTCAAATTTATCTTGTGGCAACATATTTGAAAAAGATTCATCAAGACCTATTTTTTCCGCTACTTTATGGACAATAATATCATTGTCGCCAGAAAGCATAATAGTTTTAATACCCATTTTGTTTAAAGTCTTGCAAGCAGAAATTGAAGTGTCTTTTATTGTGTCTTCAAATTTTATCTCACCAATTTTTTTGTTGTTTTCAAAAAGTTCAACGGTTGTATCCAATAAGTCTTTTGTTTTTCTACCTACAAAATAGTTGTTGTTATTGTATTCAAAATAGACACCTTCACCGGTAACTTCTTTTACATTTTTTACGTCTTTAAGTTTTTTATTGCAATTTTTGACAATGGCAATGGCAAGTGGGTGCAAGGAATTTTTTTCTCCCAAGGCACAAAGATATAAAATGTCTTCTTGTGTCTTTTCTTTATCAAAAGATGATATTTGTGTTATTTTAAACTCGCCTGTTGTCAATGTCCCTGTCTTGTCAAATGCAATGGTTTTTAAATTTGCTGTTGCGTCAAGATAGTTGGAGCCTTTTATTAGTATTCCCTTTTTTGATGCAATTCCGATGCCAGAAAAGTATGCAAGCGGAACGGATATTGCAAACGCACAAGGACAAGAAACAACCAAGAATATAAGTCCACGATATACTGCTTTGTTAAAATCGTTTGTAATAGCAAAAACAATTCCACATACGGCAATTGCGACTAAAATTACACCCAAAGTGTACCATTTGGTCATTTTGGAAATAACAGTTTCTGTTTTAGATTTCTTTTCGCTTGCATTTTCTATCATATCAAGAATTTTGCATACAGTACTATTTTCGTATTTGCTTGTTGCCTTAATTTTAACAACACTATCAAGCACAATTGAGCCTGACAAAACTTCATCATTTGTTTTAAAATGCTTTGGCAAACTTTCACCTGTCAAGCTTTGAACATCAAAATTTGCTTCACCATCAATAATTTGTCCATCAATTGCAACTTTTTCGCCCGGTCTAACAATAATTATATCCCCTATTTCTATGTCATTTGGTAAAACGATTTCTTCAATGTTGTCTTTTAATCTTGTAACCTGTTCTGGCCTTAAATTTGTCAATTCTTCAATAGATTTTCTTGACTTGTTTAGGGCAAGACTTTCTAAAATTTTACCAATAGAATAAAGAGCAATAACCATCAAGGCTTCCATTCCTTCGCCAACCAAAGTTGCACCTATAACAGAAATTGTAACAAGCATATTTTCGTTGATAGTCTTTTTGAACAACAATTGAATTGCTTTGTAATATGTTTTGTACCCCATAAGCAATGCGCTTGCTATAAACAAAGGCCAATAAAAATATTGTGGCATTTCAACCAAAATGCAAACAAGCCCCAAAGCAATACCTACCAATAAAAGTGAAAGGTCAAGGGCAAATTGTTTGTTTTGAACTTTATGTTTGTCGTTTAAAATTATTTTTGCATTTGGTTCAATTTTTTTTGTTAAATTAACAACTTCATTTATAGCAATTTTGTTGTCCTTGCTATCCAATTCCAAAGTAGACTTGATAAAATCTATCTTTGCATATTTTACACTTGGCAATTCGTTTATTTTCTTTTCCAAAGTTTTTGCACAATTTGGGCAATCTAGTCCTTCAATTTTATACTTACTCTTCACTTTCCGCCTCCAAAATGTGTTGCAAACTTATATCAAAAACTTGTTTAACGTGGTCATCGGATAGAGTGTACCAAACTTCCTTTCCCTGTCTTCTACATTTTATCAAATTCATTTCTCTCAAATTTTTTAGTTGATGAGAAACAGCCGATTTGGTCATATTTAAAATAACGGAAATATCACAAACACACAACTCATTTTTTTCAAGCAAATTGATAATTTTTATCCTTGTGCTATCTGACATTGCCTTGTAAAAATCAGATATTTGTATCAATTTGTCGTCATCAAGCAATTTTGATTTTGCATCTTTAACCAAATTTTCGTGAATTGCATCACAATCACAAAAACATTCATTTCTTAACATAAATTCACCTCAATTGAATATTTACTCAACTATTATAGTTGAATGTTTATTCAATTGTCAACTATTTTATCAATAAAAAAACCACAAATTGTAAAAATGCAAAATGTGATTTTTTATTAATTTTTTTTAAAATAACTACGAAAATAATACAATAAACGTATTAAAAAATGGTTTTAAATAAACTAAAAAGCCTACTACACCTAAAATTACGACTGCCCCACCTACACCAATCCAAATTATTACTTTGTTTTCACTAAATTTGAAGAAATGATTTAAAATTGACATTATGATAAAAATTGCAATTGCTATTAGTGATACCAAAGCACAAGGTTTGATAAGTTGTGGTTGGTTGGACATTGCTATTGTGTTATCCCCTTCATTTATTTCTATTTGCATAAAATTAAGCAATGAATTGTTGACTGTAATTTCTTGATTATTGTTTGTCGCTTTCATATCATTTAGATTTATATATGGTATAAACAAATATTTGCTATTTGATTGATTGTTGACATTTATTTCTATTTTGTTTTTGTCAATTGACAAACTGACGTCATCTGAATTGCAAGAACTTTCGTGAACAGTTTTGAATGTTTCCACATCAAATGTTGCAAATTTAATGTTGTTTTTGACCAATTCTTCAATGTTTTCCTTTGTATAGTCTTCATTTTTTGCAAATATAATTTCCGCTGTGCAAGGTGTTGATGAAGATATTCCAAAATCGTTAAAACCAGGTTTTACACTAACAGGGTCATCTTGATAAGTTACATTTAGAACCAAATCTCTTGAAAATACTAGATATAAGTTTTGATTGTTGACTGCATCTATATTTAAGACAATTCTATCATCAAGGACTTTATAGGTAAATGTTGTATAGTCCATAATATCTTCTGTTTGGTCGTACAAAGCCTTGTAGAGATTGTTTTGATTGACTACTATGTCAGAATTTTTATCATTAAATTGACTCAAATCAACATTTGTTGTCCAAGCAGGTTTCATAGAAAAATTGAGTTCATAACAATTAACTTTTGCACTGACTTCTTCTGTTTCATCATAATAGTCAAATTGGTCTATTAGTGTATAATATTTGGTGTCCAATTCCCTAAATGAAAGGACATATTTATTGCCTAACAAAACATCTGTCAAGTATGTTCCACCAGACGAATACAGCAATGTTGAAACTGTGTTATACCCCGTATAGTGATATGCTTGATATTGTTCTTCATTGTTTATATGTATCCAAGATTGTAAGGTTGGATAATCAATAAGTTGTGAAAAATTGGCATTGTACAAAGAATCTCTATCTTTTAATTTGTACCCTTCTTCAAAGTTTGATGTTGAAATATTGAATGTATTTGTAATTCTTGCAGTTTGATTTCCACTGTCAAATGAAGAGCCTGTAAATGAAACCATTTGAACACAAATTTGGAGCAAACAAAAGACTAAAACAAAATAATATTTTGATTTATGATGCTTTTTGGTCTTGTAATTTAGAACAAATAATAAAATGTAAAGTTGTGATAAAAAATAAACAAGATATATGGCAAATGCTAAAATTGACAAGCCTTTGAATGAAGTCATATTTACACCAATGTAAATAAACGAAGCGGAAGTCAATAAGCAATAGAAAAGAGAAATATACCAAAGAATAACACCAAGCGAAGAAGAATAAAAAGAGCATCCTTTTGTATCTTTGTTTATTTCAACATTGTTTACTTGAACATTGTTTAATT
>CAZLYY010000026.1:8132-9997 GCA_964563895.1 uncultured Christensenella sp.
GTTATTCACTTCAACATTGTTTGTTTCATTACTATTATTTTCATCAATTTTTTCATCGGTTGCGTCGTTTGCGACGGTCTCGTTTTTCTTTGCATAATAGTATTTGTTGATATAATAAAGTGAAGCAAAAATCATAAGAAGAATAAGGATAAATGAATATCTAAATGGAAAAGAATAATATGAACCAGTGTGCCACATTTTATTGATTGGTTCAATTATTAGCCCTATTCCACAAATGCAAAAAGATAGCAAAAAGAATAAAACGTTTTTCTTATCTTTTTTGATGGTTGTCATTAGTTTTATAAAGAACAAAACCGGCAATGCGTGCATAATAAGTACAGACAATTTGGCGGTAAACATATCATACAACCATGCTTTGCTTGATTCGTCAATGCTGGAAGAAAATCTATGTGCTTGTAAAGATGTAAAACAAGATGGAATAAATGTAACAAAACTTATTAGAATACTAATCATAATTCCAAAAAAGAGAGTGGAAGCGGTGCGTTTTCTTGTTTCCTTTGGAGCAATTGTAAAAGCATAAACAGTTGCAATAACAACAATACCAACTAGTACCATATAGGATATATAGTAACTAAGGATTAGCATATAAGACAATACGATAACGAACCACAACATTTTGCCCTTGTCTACAAGTTCTTTTCCTGCCATTATGAACAATGGAAGCAAAATCATTATGTCAAGCCAACCAATATTTGTAAAATGTATTACTGTCCAACCGGAAAATGTCCAAATAAGAGAAAATAGTGCCAGTATTTTTTTATCAATTTTGCCAAAAAATTTTTTAAAACAAATGTAGGCGGTTGTGCTCATCAAAGCAAATTTTACAATAAGCAAAAAAGCAACACCAAATATAACTTCTGTTCTAGGGAAAATAGCAATAAGCCAACTAATTGGCGACAAAAAACTTGATATAATATTGCTTGCATACATAGGTGCACCTGCCCCCAACTTGAAGGAAGCAAAAAAACTTGCATTGCCATGCAAAACATCCCACAATTGAGTATAAGCAGGGACTAAACCTTCGTTGTAGTCAATGTATGATAACGATTTTGAACCAAATGGAGCAATACCCTTGACTATCATTGCAAATAGAAAAACAAAAATAGAAATCAAGGCTGGTGTTGAATATTCCAAGACTTTAAGCCAGAATTCCTTTGTTTTAAACTTAGACCAACCTTTAATTGAATTGCTTGTTGAACTATTCTCCATTGTTTATCCCTTCTTTTTATATAATAATTGTTTATTTATAATAAATACATATATTGTATATCATAAAGAAACTAAATTTCCAAACAAAATAATAAAAAAAATCCAGAAATAATTTCTGGGTTCGTTTTAGTACCATATTGGTGCCGGAGGCCGGACTCGAACCGGCACGAAGTTGCCCTCGAGGGATTTTAAGTCCCTTGTGTCTACCATTCCACCACTTCGGCTTAAGGATTCAACACCTGCTCTTTCGCCCTCAAGGATTGAGTCTTTTTGGAGGCACCACCCAGATTTGAACTGGGGATAAAGGTTTTGCAGACCTCTGCCTTACCACTTGGCTATGGTGCCTTATAATCCTTTTTGGTGGGAACAGTAGGACTCGAACCTACGACCCCCTGCTTGTAAGGCAGGTGCTCTAACCAACTGAGCTATACTCCCTAAATTTTGGAGCGGAGGACGAGATTCGAACTCGCGACATTCACCTTGGCAAGGTGACGCTCTACCACTGAGCCACCCCCGCATACCAAATGCAATCTTTTTTTGATTACTTTTGTAATATACCAAAATAAGAAAGAATAGTCAACAACTTTTTTAAATATTTTACAACTTTTTTAGAAAAATTTTTATTGCAACAATTT
>CAZLYY010000027.1:0-9739 GCA_964563895.1 uncultured Christensenella sp.
CCCGGAGATGCATTGGCAATCTCAACAAGTTTTTTGTAAAGTTGCGATATCATCATAGTAACAATGCCGTGTCTTGATTCCTTTTCTTCTGGATAAACAATAAATAGGGCAGTTGGTCTATCTGCAAAGGTGTCAAAATTCATTTCATTCAAACTTGTTGCATAACACATACCACTATCGTTGAAAGCGGAAAGGGAACTCGACACAATACCCATAAAGGATTTTGTTGTAGAAGGGGCATTGTTGATTGCACCTGAAACAAGAGAAAGAACTTTGCTATATTCACTTCTTCCCGTATAGTATGCTCTAAGTGTTTTGTATGGGTTTTCCGCATCGGCGTCTTTGTATGTCGCAATACGAGTTAGGTTGTAAAAATTGAATTTTTCTCGTGTCATTTCAAGTCTTGGGTCCAAACTGTCTTCTAGCATAGCGATAAGTGTACCATAAATAAAAGATTGTGCACCTTGTTCCCACGACCTATCATTTTGCGCTTTTATTGGACACAAAATGTTTGCAATTTCACGCAAATCGTTTTCTGCCTTGTCAATAAGTTCATTCTTTTTGGACTCCAAATCTTGTTCCAATATTTCTCTATTAGGATAGGCAACCCCATCATATTCATACCATTCATTGTTGTATTCATTTGCAATAATTTTCAATTTCAAGTCGGCAGGGTTGACTCCAACGTGTGTTTTTACATTGTCGTGCAAATTAAATGCCTTGTGATAAAGCACAAAAGCATTGTCAAGTGGATTCCATCTATTGGACGAGAAAGGCACACGCAAGTTGAAAACCTTCACATCATAGCCTTCTGACTTTAATTTATGGCAATTCTTTTCGTACAATTCACCTTTTGGGTCTGCAATAACAAAACTAGGTTTTGTCTTTGTTGAAGACATAATTTGAATGGTAGGTTCAATAAATTTTTGTGTTTTACCAGTACCGGTCGTACCAATAACAAGTGCGTGAATAGGCTTGTACATATTGATAAGAAGATTATGTCCAGCCACTTCACTTCTAAGCAAAATTCCGTCCTTGCTGTAATCAAGGTCTCTCCAAGTGGTGAACATAAACTTTTTTTCTGTTTTTAGTTCCTTTTCTGTTACCCATCTAGAATCAAAGAATTGTTCCAAATCTTTTCCTTCTTTTGTTTGAGAACCAATCTTTTTTTCTTTTGGTTTGTCGGTGCCAAGTTTGTTTAGAAAATAAATAACATAGCACCCACCGCCCACTACAATTGGAAGCATAAAATAACTGCTTTTTGATAACAAAGCAATATCAAACGCATCTGCGTGTTCCATATAATATGCAAACACAAGTCCCGCTATTGCACAAAGTAGCAAAACAGGGAAAAACCATAAAAATCTTTTAAATGTCTTATTCATATCAATCATTATATACAATAAATTTTTTTTTGACAAATCTTTATCTGCAATTATTTTTAAATTGTTTTTAAAATGTCTACAAAAAAAATAACGGTAATAAGTTATTGTAAAAAAAACTATTTATTACTTGTCCAAATTTTAAACAAAATAATTTTTAATTTTTTTCAAAAAAAGTGTGCAAAATTGTTTTGCAAATAAAAAAAAGTGTGTTAGTATTAAATCAAACTTAGGAAAAGGGGAGAAAAATATGTTTAATTTTTTAGCAGGTCCATTTGCAAAAACTATTGAAGAAAGTTTTAAACAAGTAAACGGCAAAGAGACAGCAACATCATGGTTGAAACCAGTTGCACAATTGTTTGACAATATGATTATTCCTATCACAATCATTCTTGTTATAGTTGGGGCAATTTGGCTTATATGGCTTGGGGTAAAACTTGCAAGGGCAGAAGATGAGAAAGCTCAACAAGCGGCAAAGAAAGCAATCATCAACGTTGCAGTTGCATTGGTTAGTGTCCTTGTTATGATTTGGGTTCTCACATGGTTTGCATCAAGTATCAACACACTATTTAACTTGAATGTCCTTAGTAGTTCATAATAAAAAACAACTCAAGTTGCGAGCAAATAGTTTTGACAATCGCAAGTTGTCTATATTTGTATCGCGAAGTTGAAAAATCTTTTTAACTTTATCAAAAAAAAGTAAATTTAGCCTAGTTTTATGCTAGGCTTTTTGCTTTTGTGCGTTTTTGCTAGAAATATATTGCTCAATGGTATCGTCAAGCACAACTTTTATGTTGTTGTACATAATAGCAAAGATTGATAAGATAAATAAATACTTTATTTATTTTTTCTTATATTTGTTTGTTTTTTGCCATTTTTTGTGATAAAATATAAGCAATATTGGGGGTTTTGTTTTAAAACTTACAATAGGTTGTTGCAAACGCAATTTATTGCTACAAAGCCAACACAAATGTTGGGGGAGGGAATTCTTTTGAATATTTTTAATTTTTTATTGGCAACAGACACAAGTACTGAGAAAAAAACAGAAACATTTGAAGACTACAACACTTTTGCTGAATCTTCTTGGGGAGGAACTATAAATGATTTTTTGAATAATCATCTTGTTACAATAACTATTTTGTTGATTATTATGGCTGCCATTTTTTGTGTTGTCCTAGGTTTTTTGATGATGAAAACGGAAAAGCCCGAAACTCAAGAGACTTACAAAAAGCGAATGATTCAAATTTGTGTGACGCTTGGTGTTTGTCTTATTCTTGTTTGGATTTTAAAGTGGGTGCTAAATTCTCCAGGTTTTAAATCTTTTGTAGAATCAATTTACAATAGCATTTCTAGTGCAATAAACGGTGGCCAGTCAAGTGGAACAGGAAGCTCCGGAAACAAAGAAGTTATGGAATAAAACATTCAAAAGTAATATAAGTTACCAATTTTGGCAAACTAAAGAAAAGGGGGTTAAAAATGAAAAAAAGAATCAAAAAAATTGCAAGTTGCATCTTGACTTTTATTTTCGTTTTAACTCCCCTTATGTTTACTGGCTGTATGAGCATTGTGTTGGATTTGTTGCTTGGTGAAGAGGCTGGAGATTCTACCTATTATTTGGGTGGATTGTATAAAGACGAAGAAAATTATGTTGAAGGTAATGCACTACGTGATTATCTAGACAATTGGAAAAAAAATACAGACAACTTGGCGACCGCTTTTAGGCAAGAATTTGGGACGGATACAAATGGTGATAGAAATATCTCTGGGGATAGCGATAATGTAAAAGGCAGGACTGACTATTTTCCCGATTATAAAACTTTGATTGGAACTAGTGTTGAACCTAAAGAAATAGCGTCTATGCTTTATACTTATCAATATATGGTTTGCTATACAGTGGGTATTACTGGGGATCATTTTGTGTTGGCTTTGACTGACAATAATGAAGTGACCGAAACTACAACTAATGATAGCGGAGAAATAGAGTATACAAACAATGGGCTTTTTAGTATAAATGGAAACAACTTGGAATTTGACAATAGACTTATTACTGTTGAAGACGGCAAATTTGTTGCAAAATTGGATAATTCAAAAGGTCTGTTTAGTAAATATTACGACAATCTGAAATTATATTCATATTCTGATGCAAACAATATCGCAGAAGATACTGTGCTATATGATATGAGTGCTGATACGGGTTGCAAAATTTTTAAATTTTCGTACAAAGAAGGTAAAAAAACCTATTCTTGTCTTTTTGTGATAGGAAATACAAGTGATTTTATATTGGCTTACGACGATATTGACACCGGTTCCAAAAGTCTTGCGGAAAGCATAGAAAATTGTTTATATCAATTGTACAATACCCATTATGGTCTTGCAGATTACTATTGGGTATTTGAGAAAGACCAAATCAATCTCAATATAAATTCCAGTTCATTTTTTAGAGTTAGGGCAGAGCAAATCAATGTAAATAGCAATTTAAAGACAAATGATACAAACTCTTATGGTTTGGCAGTTGACATAATGAAAGAACTTTTGGTGGGCGATGATACAGATTCACTAAAAAGTTTTATCCCAACATCAATATCTCTTGATGCTGTCAATGACGCCATCTCTGCTTTTGTTGGCAATACATCTGTAGTGAGGGGACAAGGTAGAACAATTACCGCAGTTAGTCTTTATGATATTTACAATGCCGTAATACAACAAAGGCAATCTACAAGTAGCAGTAGTTATGTGATTATAAAGAGTGAAGACAACAAGGAAACTATCCGTTTAAGCACCTCTGTTGAAGATGGCGTTGAAAAGTTTTTCATCATTTGTTCTTATCAATTTTTCAATGGTATATGGGGATTTAAAGATAATGATCAAAATAAGGAAAATGTTGTTAATGCTATTGTAAGTGGTGTTATACAAAAGAATAACAAAGATTATACGAAAGAATTTACAAACTTTATAAGGATTAAACAAGGAAATCTAAAAGCAATATCCGCATATTTGATTAATAATAAAAGGGAACTCTATGCAAAAGGGAATTATAATACGGGTTATACTATTGCAAGTATTACAGGGAATGAAATAAACGATGCCGATGAGAGCAATGCCAATTACAAAAATTTCTTTTCCACAACAAAACGAAAATACAATTCATTAATTTTTGAAGCCTGGGGTAGGAATTATGCACTTAATGCTATTTCATTTCAAATTGAATATTTGACAGAAGCGGAAAAAGAACTGGAAGAAGAAAATGGGACAGAAAGTACAATTTGGCAAAATATCCGAGACCACTATACTTTTGTTGTTGAAAAATATGCATATTATAAAGATGAAAAAACTGGCGATAAGTATATGAAAAAGGAAGCATCTTTTGCAAAAAAAGCAAGTGAAATGTTTGCGGACGATACAATAAAATCTGGCTTTTTCTTTTGCTATTTTAAAGATATGTTGGCAAACAATAAGAATGCTTTAGGCAGTGAAGTCTTATCTCTAGACAGTGTGATAAGTGATGAAAAAGAGGAAGAATTTGGTCAAAAAAGAGTGGAGAACCCAAAACCTTTTGAATTTGATGATAATAATGTCACTCCAGACTTCTATTTTGCCGAATACGATGATGGCACATATGGAACGTCAATGGTTTATTTAAGAGGTCAATATTATGCAACAGGCGAAGAATTTATTCAATTGATTTTTGCGGTCGACAACGAAGCCTATCGAATACCTTTTAGGTTTACTTCAATACTTATGGGTGGATAAAAATAAAAATTTTATAAAATTATAAAGAAAAAGGTTATTTTGTTGTACAAATACAAAGAAATTTGTTATAATTTGTTAATACTATTTAAAAGGAAGAGAATATGCAAAATTTGTTGGGGATAGATCCCGTTAATGGTTTTTTGATTTTTATAAAAAATTTTGGGAATGCACTCATTACTTGGTTGCTTATGCTTATCTACAACATTTTTTTAGCGATTGTTTATATCCTAGAATTTACCGAATCTCTTTTTAGAAAACTTGCCGGCATTGAGACTATTACATATAGTAGCAAAAACTATGGTGGTGAAGAGGGCACCGATTTGTTGTATGCTTTTATAACAAACTCCACAGTTTCAACTACATTTTTTACATTGCTTGGCTTTTCAGTTGTTTTGCTTATTATCTTTACAATTGTAGCAATGGTGAAGTCGGAATTTACTTTGGACGCATCAAAAGCAGCCAAATTGCCTATCTTGTCAAGGGCTTTCAAGGCACTTTCTCAATTTTTTATAGTCCCTATCTTTGTTATGCTTGGAATATTTGCTTCAAATATGCTTACCAAGGCTGTTTATTCTGTTTTTTCGGGAGATGGGACGCCTGCTTTGTCGTCCTATTGCTTTAGGGTGGGGGCGAGCTCTGCCAATCGGGCACGCAATGATACAAAATTTGCCAATTATCTAAAATATGGATTTTATTTGAATACTAATATTAGTGAAAATACCTTAGTTTCAAAAGACAATATTTTTAGTGGTGCAAATGCTTCTACCGTTGCCGATTATGTAGATTGTTATATGACAGGGATAGGCAACTTAGGAACACCAACAGTGGAAAAAAAATTTAATGATAAAGGCGAATATAGTGCCACTGGCTCTAATAATAAAAAAGTGTATATAATAAATATTGTGAACTATCACAATTACACTGTCGACCAAGCATACAATCTTTCGACAAAAGGAAGAACTGCATCAGGTACTCCTGAGAATGAAAAGGAAGCTAAAACAAGTATTTTTGATAGTGACGAGAAGGAATACTATTTCCCATGGCATACATATCTTGTTGGCACCCCAAAGGCAAAAACAGATGACTCTGCTTGCAACAAACCCTATTTGAATGCTCTACTCGTCAATTATTATTATGATTTGACAAAGTTTGACTATGTTTTGGCAATTGGTTGCGGATGTGTGCTTGCGTGGAACTTTTTGGTTGTATGTTTAGGATTGTTAAAACGTGTTTTCGAAATGACAATATTGTTTTTGTTGTCGCCAGCGGTGATAGCTTTGGGACCACTTGATGGTGGCAAAGCTTATGGCAATTGGCGAAACGATGTTATATCAAGAATGTTTGCCGTTGTGGGGCCGTTGTTTGCGTACACTATTTTTACAGTTATGGTTACCCTTATAGGAAACATATCAGTTTTTGGAGAGGGTCCATTTGGGAAAGCAATGAACACCCTTTTTGATTTGCTTTTTAAAACGATAGCCATCATTGTTGCTTCTGGGTTGCTCAAAACCACCGCTAGCTTTATATCGTCTTATCTTGGGATAAAAGACTTGATTGCAGAAGGCAATGGTGTTATGAGTTCGGCTGGCAAAACAATTGCTCGTGGGGCTATGGTTACCACAGGTGCATTGGCTGCCGGAGGGAAGATTGCACACGCAGCTAAAGCTGGCTTTAGCGGTACTGCAAGTATGATTAAAGGGTTTGCAGGGAAAGTTTCTAGTTGGGGAAGTGATGAAGCTCATCAAATGAGAGAAAACAAAAAGGAATTGAAAGATCTGGCTAGAGCTGAGAAAAAAGTTAAACGAGATAGCCGGTCAGATCCGGAATCTGCGGAATTTGATATGCAGGAGATAAATGCAAGAAAGGCCGAACTTAATAAACGAAATGCGGCTCTGAAAGCACAAATTGAAAGTGGTGATGTGCATAAAGGGGAAACTTTAAAAAAGAATTTAGACGAAGCACAAGAACATTATGATAGGGTTTTTAGAGATAAAACTGCCCCTCAAGTTGAAAAAGATGCTGCAAAAGCAAAATTGGAAAGAGCAAAAAAGAAATATGAAAAATATAATGATGAAAAATATAGTAGTTTCAATAAAAATTCTGCTGAAGAGAGAGAAGCTTTAAAAGAAAAAGCAAAATTAGTTAAAGGAAAAGCCAAAGAAAAATGGGAAGAAGCAAAAGAAACAGCTGGAAATGTATTTAACCCAAAAGATGGTTGGAAGGCAATTGCCAGTAGATTTGCAGGTGGTTTTGGTGGGGACGACAGCACTGCTATGAAACTTATCTCTATGTTTGCAAAGAAAGACGGACGAAAAGCATTCTACGAAAGTTCTTACGAAAAGAAGCATGCGGACGACAAAAAGAAAAAAGAAGAAAAGAATCCAGAAGAAGAAGCACGTTTGAAAAAGATTGAAGAGCTTCTTAAACAATTTGTCGCTTGGAATACTTTTGGTAAAGACTCCGAAGAATATAATAAATACAAAGATATGCTTGAAAAACGCAAGAGAGCAATCTCTATGGGTTCAGACAGTTCAACAGTCGAGAAAATGACAGCCGAAATAAAGAATTTTGAAACCGCAAATGGAATTAATGCTGATTCGGCAAGACAAGAGCTTATCAACAATAATGAAGAATTGCTATCTGAGTTTAGACAATTTAAAAATGAATTGAGAGAGCAAGCAAGAAAAGACGCCCAAGAAGAAGTTAAAGCAACGTTTGATAATGACCAAACTCTCAATGTAGAGGGCTCAGTTAAAACGACTGCGGAAAATCCAAGCGAACTTACAAGTGCAATGAGAGAGGCTCTTAGAAAATCGCTAGAAAGACCTTTGAAAGATGTTCAAGCGGGTGTTGCAAGCCTTTTGCAAGTTTTAAAAGGCGAAGACGACGACACAACAAAAAGTTAATTTATAAATATTTAGTTTAAAATCAAATCTCCCACTTTTATAGGTGGGGGATTGATTGTAAATTAATTTTGATTGGTTAAAAAAAGGAGTTAACAATGAGATATATTCCTAAAAAGACAAAAGTCAAAATGGAATTCTTTAAAGGCATAACCTTGTCCGATATTATTGTTATGGGCATTGGTTTTGCTGGTGCGGTTATGTTTGTTGTGAGCAACTTGCCTTACAATTGGTATTTTGCAATTGCGTGGGTGAGCCTTTTTGCTATGCTTTTTATGCCTATCGAAGACAATTTGCGTCTATATGCTTCTATTGGCTTGCTTATTCGTTTTATTGCTTTCAAAAAATATTACAACAAAGCCGACGTCGACAAAAGAACAAATAGGTTGAAAATAAAAGACCTTATTCCTTATGAAGGAATTATAAAAGACGAAATTATTGACTACAAGGAATATTATGCCGAAGTTATTGAAGTGCGACCAATTGAGTTTGGGCTTTTGAATGGCGAAAAGCAAGAACTTGTTATCAAATCTTTTGCAAATGCACTTAGAAGAATAGCAAGCGACCAAAGTGCAAGCATTGTAAAGGTTAGCAAAGCGCTTGTTTTTGACGATTATATAACGGGCGAAGATAAAAAATTTGACGACCTTATGGAACTTCAATATGAAAATGAGATGACGGAAGAAGAAGTTGAAGCAAGGTCAGGTGTTTTTGAAGCTCGTGTCGCACAACTAAATATGATGAATAAAAGCGAAAAGGTTTACAAAGACTTTTTCTATATTGTTGTTTATGGCAATGATAAAGACGGACTTGATACAACAACAAAAGGGATTATAGACACTTTGGGTAATAGTGTTGTGCCTATTATGTCCCACAAACTTAAAAGTAAAGAATTGGCTGTCTTCTTGCGTGCTAATTATGGCAAATATTTTGACGAAAGAGATTTGGAAACTATTCCAAAAGACCAATTTATCAATTGGGCTATCCCAGATGAAATTAAATTTAAAACAACAAAAACAATTATTGACAAACATACATACAAATCTTTTGTTGTGACCGATTATCCCGTACAAGTTGGCAATGCTTGGGGTGCACCATTCTTTTTGTTTGAAGACGCAAATGTTGTCGTAAATTTCAAGCCTATTCCAAAAAGTGTGAGCGAAAGGCGTATTGATAAGTCCATTATTGAAATGGAAGGAAAACTTGAAAACACTTACAAAAGTAGTAAACAAATTGAAAATGAAATTCAACTTAAATCTCTTAGAGATTTGCTCCAAACTTTGAAAACAAACAACGAGCAATTGTTTGAAGTTAATACACACATTTTTTGTGAAGATTATGCAAGGAAAGAAGTTCGTGCTATTTTGAAACAAAATGGCTATAAATATGCAGAAATGTTTGGTAGACAAGTTGATGCTTTTATTAGTAGAAACATTTCCGCTTTGGATACAATAAAAGGTTCAAAAAGAGATATCCCAACAACAACTTTTGCTTCCATTTTCCCATTTATATCCGGCGCTTTGCTTGACCCTAAGGGGTTCTATATCGGGTCCAACGAATATCCTGTCTTTATTGACCTTTTCAAACGTGATAGGGAAAGGGCAAACAGCAACATTATGATTATTGGTAAGTCTGGTGGTGGTAAATCGTATGCTACAAAAACACTTTTGACCAATCTTGCTTGCGACAACACAAAAGTTTTCG
>CAZLYY010000028.1:0-8959 GCA_964563895.1 uncultured Christensenella sp.
TCACATAGCGTGTGATTTTTTTTACTTACAACACTCTATTTAAAATAACGACACAAAAAAAGTAAGGCAAATTTTGCCCTACTTTTTAAATTTATTAAATTTACTATTTTTTACTTTTTAAGCAATCCCAATTCGCCCATAACTTTTGCAATAATTGATGTTGCTCTTTCAATTTGTTCATCAGTCAAAGTTGCCATATAACTTGTTCTTATTATGCTTTGACCAACAGGAACAGCAGGGGATACAACAGGGTTGACATAAACACCTTCTTCAAACAATCTTTTGCAAGCAAGGAAAGTTGTTTCATTGTCATATGTATTTATAGGAATGATAGGTGCTTCACTATCTCTTATATCAACACCTTTTTCTTTCAAAAGTTTTCTAGCAAGATTTGCAATATCATTCAATCTTTTTGTCCTTTCAGGCTCTCTTTTTATAATTTCAAGGGCTTTTCTTGCACATTGAACACTACAAGGAGTAATAGAAGCGCAAAAAACATAAGGGCGGGAAGTATGCTTTACAAAATTACAAACTTCTTTGCTTGCAACCATATATCCACCAATAGATGCAAGACTTTTTGAGAATGTTCCCATAATAATATCAACATCTTTTTCAAGTCCAAAATGAGATGCTGTTCCACGTCCGCCTTCGCCAATAACACCCAAAGCATGAGCATCATCAACCATAACTCTTGCATTGTATTTTTTTGCAAGTCTTACAATATCAGGCAACTTACAAATATCGCCACCCATACTAAAAATACCATCCGTAACAATCAATTTGCCACTGTCAAGGGGAATAGAAGCAAGTTGTCTTTCAAGGTCTTCCATATCACTATGATTGTATCTCAACAATTTTTTTGTATAACTCAATTTGCAACCATCATAAATACTTGCGTGATTTTCTTTATCGCCAATAATATAGTCATTTCGTCCTACAATTGCACTTATAATACCAAGGTTTGTTTGAAATCCTGTGCTAAAAGTTACACAACCTTCTTTATGCAAAAATTCCGCAAGTTCTTTTTCCAAAGCCAAGTGGAGTTTTGTGTTCCCATTTAAAAATCTAGAACCAGAGCAACCTGACCCAAATTCGTCAAGCGCTTTTTTACCAGCCTCAATTATTTCTGGGTGGCAAGTAAGTCCAAGATAGTTGTTTGAACCAAGCATAATTTCATTTCGCCCTTCCATAACAACTTCTGTGTCTTGTTTGGTTTCCAATGCGTGAAAATATGGGTAAATCCCTTTTTTAATCAAGTCATCTACAATTGTGTACTCTTTACATTTATCAAATAAATCCATTTTTAAATTCCTTTCATTTAATTTTGAATCTTAATAAAAGGTTTTAATTATTAAAATCTTCTACAATTCACGAACCAAATTATATCATATTTTTATTTTAGTTGTCATTTGTTTTTTTATAACTTATAAATTAAATTTTGATTTTTTTAAATTATTCAACTGAAAAATTTTTCAAGCATAAAAAATAAATATGAAAAATATTTTGATTTTTTTAAAAGTGTATGTATAATTATGGTGTATGGTTTCGTTAGTAAATGTTTTTTTAAAATATACAAAAGAGTTTTACGCATTGACAAATATTTCTTTATCCGCAGACAAAGGAGAAGTTGTCGCACTTTGTGGACCAAAGGACAGTGGCAAGACTTGTATTCTGCGTATTTTGGCTGGTTTGGAAAAAGTTGACAAAGGGGAAGTCTTTATAAAAGATATTCCACTCAAAAAAGTTGACTATTCCACAGATGTTTCATTGGGACTACTACCTTACAAAACTATTTTTTTTGAAAAGAAAACGGTATATGACAATTTAAAATATGTTTTAGAAGTCCGCGGTGTTGACAAGGCTGTTATTGAAGAAAAGATAAACAATGCCATTATTGATTTTAAATTGGAAAGTATAAAAGATGTGCCAATTTGGAAATTGACAAATTATGAAAAATATCTTGTTTCTATTGCTAGACTATCTTTTAGAAAACTTGAAATATGCCTTATAGACAATATCTTTGAAGAGTTGAGTGAAGAAGAAGTCAAAGAGTTTATGAAACTTTTTAAAAAATATTTTATAAACAAATCAACTCTTGTGATTATAGCAACTTCTTCGGAAGAACTTGCAAAAAGTATTGCAACAAAAATTGTTTATTTAAAATATGGCGTCATTGAACATATTGACGAAAACTAAGGAGATAAAATGGGAAGAAAAAAATTGATGGTATGCAATTTGTCATTTGATGATGGAGATACAATAGAAAAAAGAGTTTTGACAATGTTTTCACCTGAAAATTTGATAAATTGTTTTTCGGAAAAGAATTACGAACAATATAAAAAAGTTATAAGCCATGCAAACATTCAAATGATTTTGAAAGATAAAGAACTTATGGATACTATTTCTACATTTTTTGATTGCAATTTAAACACAACAACTGCAAGCGAAAAAACTTTTTTGCACCGCAATACTCTCAATTATAGAATTGAAAAAATAAAAAAATTATCTGGTTTGAACTTAAAAATCTTTGAACACGCAGTTGTTTTTAAAAATCTTTTGATTATAAACGACATTATAACCAATTATGAAAAATCAATTGAAGATGATACAGACAACAACCAAGCAAACGAATAAAAGTTATACCTAAACATAAAAAAATCATTCAAAACAAAGCATTTATTGATGTGTTTTATTAGAATAACGAGTTGCTATTAAAGGCGACTCTTTTTTTGTTCAAAATTTAATTAAAATTAGTCCAAATCTTTGATTATTGTATATTTTTCAATTTTGTTTTCATCATTTTTATTTGTTGTCTTATTGTTTGACAATGTTGAAAGTAAATTTATCAAATTGGCACCATTTTGACCAAAAATTGGGGGTGTATTCCCATTTGTTTTTAGAAAGTCCAAATTTCCAACATTCAAATTATTTTGCAATAACATAGGCAAAATTGCTGTCAACGGGGTGTCTAAACTTTGGATAGAACCAAGCAAGTTGTTCAAATTGTTTTGATTGCTATTTGCATCTTGACTTGTCTTTGCAATGTCAACATCTTGTTCATATGTTCCATTTTCAAATCTAAAATTTTGCACTTTTGAATGATTTTTGGGATTTTTTTCATCTAGCATAAAAGCAGGATACAAATTGCTTATGTTATTATCTATATTTTTTTGATTGTTTTTATTATTCATAATATATTCCTATTTTTAAATATAATATAGTTTTTACAAAATTTTTGTGTAAAATTTATTCTTTACACAAAAAAATTGCCTATTTCATAATATACTTACAATTTTAAAGGGGAAAATATGAAACGCAATTTATCCGACTTTTCGCAAGAAAAAATTGAAACAAATAAAAATTTTGAAGATATAAAAAATAGAGCAGAAGACATAAAAAATTCAACAAACGATAAAACAAAGCAAGAAGTGAACGATTTGTATAATAAATATAAAAATTATTCTCAAGAAGAATTGATGAATGAATTTATATCCACAGCAAAAAATAAATTGCAAAATGGCGATTTAACACAAAATAAATTGCAAAACACAATCAATTCTCTTTCCCCTTTTTTAAATGAAAGTCAAAAAGAATATCTAAATAACATAATAAGGAAAATAAATGATTAATTTTTATAATAAAATTTGTCCTGAGTTGCTCAAAATTGTCAACCTTTCTTCAAATACAAAGGACAATGATTGTGTCGTTTATGGAAATAATTTTAGAAAATTAAAAAACGAGATAGCAAAACTAGGGAAGCCTTTTTACGAATATCCTTTTATAAATGCAATTGGAGTAAGTCTTAGTCAAAAGCAAATAGTAAAATTTGCAAAAACGTCTTTGGTTGAGTTTATTGCAAAACAAACGAAGGTTACAACTCAAGTTAATGTTGCAAAAAAAATACTAAAAATTGATAAAATTATAGACAATAAAATTGGTTCCGATGTTACCGTTGCAGTGATTGACACAGGAATAAATTTGCATTTGGACTTTTGTATTCCACAACTTAGAATAATAAAATTTGTTGACCTTGTTTCAAACAAACAAATTCCATATGACGACAATGGACATGGCACTTATGTTACAAGTATTCTTTGTGGCAATGGAATTGCTGGCGCAAAAAAATATTCTGGAATATCTCCCAAAACAAAAATTATATCCATAAAAGCCCTTGATAACTCTGGAGAAACAGGTGCATACAAAATACTTGAAGCAATGCAATGGATAAGTGATAATTATAAAAAATACAACATTCGTGTCGTGTGTATGTCTTTTGGTGCAAATCCGTTGGGACGCAACGACCCACTTGTTGTTGGTGCTGAAAGTTTGTGGAATTTAGGACTGGTTGTCGTTGCAGCAGCGGGAAATAGTGGGCCTGAAAACTATACAATCAAAGCCCCAGGATTTTCTAGCAAAATCATCACAGTAGGTGGCTTTGATGATAAAAGAGATAAAGACGACAATTATGATTTTAGCAATTTTAAAATTGCTCCATTTTCTTCACGTGGCCCTGCGGGAATGTATTTCAAGCCTGACCTTATTGCACCTGCCGTTGATATAACAGGGGCAGGTTTTGACAAAAATACGGGCAATTTTTATATAAAAATGAGTGGAACAAGTGTCGCAACCCCTATAATTGCAGGCATATGTTGTCTTATTGTTTCTAAATACCCATATATTACCCCCGACCAACTAAAAGTCCGTTTGCTTCGTGGTTGTAAAAGTTTAACAAGAAATAAAAATGAAGAAGGTTTTGGAATTCCATCAATTGAACCATTTTTAAAATAAAGTTTTCTATTTTGTTTGACACAAAAATCTCTAGAAATTATAATATTTATATAATAACTTTTTGGGGATAGTATGACAAAAAATGAAGTTGCTATACTAGACATTGGGAGTCAAAAACTCACAATTTTGGTCGGCAGTAGAGATGTCAATAATAGTATAAATATAAGATGTACCTATCAAGAAAATTATGAAGGTTTTTTAGATGGCGAGTTTATTGAACCTAAAAATCTTGAAAAAGCGGTTTCATCTTGTATTCTTGGTGCAACAAAAATTTTGGGGAAAGAAATAACAAATCTTTATGTTGGTGTTCCAACAGAATTTACTTTTTGTACTTGTGCCAATGTTACAAAGACGTTCCCAAAACAACATAAATTTACTAAAAAAGATATAGATTCTTTGTATGAATTAGCAAATGTGAAAATAAAGACACACACCGTTATCAATCACGGCAGTATTTATTTTGTTCTAGGTGAAAACAACAAAGTTAGCAATCCAATAGGACAAGTTGATAGCAAAATTACAGCATATCTTTCCTTTGTTCTAGCGGAAAACAACTTTTTAAGTTTGTTGTCAAAAGTATTGCTACGTTGCGGTATAGAAAACTTTACCTTTATATCAAGCGCCTTTGCTCAAGCATTATATTTGTTTGATGAAGACGAAAGAGAAAGGTATGCTCTTATGGTTGATTGTGGGTATATTACGACAACCGTTGCATTGATTAGGGGAAATGGTTTGCTCAACTTGACAAGTTTTTCTATGGGTGGCGGACATATCACAGGCGACCTTTGTACTTGTTTAAAGATTCCATTTGATTCAGCAGAAAATTTACTCAAAAAAGTTGTTTTATCAATTGAACCTGACGAAAATGATACATATGACATTTTAGTCAACAACAATTTGCTCCCAATTTCAATGAGAGTAGCAAATGCTATTGTTGAAAGTAGGATAGAAGTTATTGCAAAAGCAATCAAACAGTGCTTTTCATCTTGGCAGTTTAATTTCCCAGGGTTTATCCCAATACATTTAACTGGTGGCGGAATATCCTTTATAAAAGGCGGAAAAGATGTTTTATCCAATTGCTTAAATAGGAATATTGAGACATTATCCTTGCCAAATTGTCCAACTTTAAAAACCAATTTTTCATCTTCAATGGCAGTGTTAAATTATGCTTTAAATTTAAAATAAATTTTCAAAATAAAAAATTTTACAAAAAATTATGAAAAATGTATTAAAAAAATTTGATTATTAGCCGATATTTAAGTTAAAATGTAAATATAAAATGTGTTAAACAAAGTGGAGGAAGAAATGTATAACGCAAACAGTATCAGCCATGTGGCAAATATAAAAGTAGTAGGTGTAGGTGGTGGCGGGAACAATGCCGTCAATCGTATGGTTGCAGCCAATGTTACAAGTGCAGAATTTGTGGCAATCAACACCGACAAGCAAGCACTTCTTATGAGCAAAGCAACTCATCGTATCCAAATAGGGGAAAAATTGACTCGTGGTCTTGGTGCTGGTGCTGACCCAGAAATAGGGCAAAAGGCAGCGGAAGAAAGCAAAGCCGTTATAACAGAAATGCTCAAAGGTTGCGACCTTGTTTTTATTACCGCTGGTATGGGTGGCGGAACAGGTACAGGTGCAGCCCCTGTTGTTGCTCAAATAGCAAAAGAACTTGATATTTTGACAATTGCAGTTGTTACAAAGCCTTTCAATTTTGAAGGTAGAAAGAGAATGGACAATGCAGAAAAGGGTATTGCAAATTTGAAAAAATTTGTTGATACACTTGTTATTATTCCAAATGACAAACTCCTTAAAATTGTTCCAAAAGGCACTCCTATTGTAGAAGCTTTCCGTTGTGCAGATGATGTTTTGCGTCAAGGTATACAAGGTATTTCAGACCTTATTGTTACTCCAAGTCTTATCAATCTTGACTTTGCCGATGTCAAAACAATTATGAAAGATAAGGGACTTGCTCATATGGGCATAGGACGTGGAAAAGGCGAAAACAAGACAATAGATGCAGTTAGACAAGCGGTTCAAAGTCCATTGCTTGAGACTAATATTGAAGGTGCAACAGGCATTCTTCTTAATGTTAAAGGCGGTTTAGATTTGCCACTTGATGAAGTAAATGAAGCGGCCGAACTCGTAAGGGAAGTCGTTGACTCAAATTGCAACATAATCTTTGGTGCAGGTGTTGACGAATCGTTAAACGAACAAGTTGAGATAACTGTTATTGCAACTGGTTTTAATCAAAAACAACCACAACACCAAATGGAAGAAATTACTTTGCCAAAGGTAAATTTTGATGCATTCAATTTGGAAGAAAAGAAGCCAGAAGTTGAGCAAGAAAATACTATTCCAACATCTCGTATAAAGGTAGACGAGCACGCCACAACAATCCCAGCATTTCTTGACAAACTTAGACGTCGCAAATAGGTTTAATAATTAAAAATAATAAAATATCTGTATTTTCAATTGAAAGTATGGATATTTTTTTATTAAAATGATTATAAAAATTTTACAAAAAAAGTGAAAAAATATTTTTATTATCTATTTTTCGTTTGTAAAAACAATATAAAATTTAGTTATGCAAGTTTACATAGAAGATGCATTTTTGCAAAATTTAATTATAAATTATTTGCTTTTGTCTATAAGCAATTTTGCTATAAAAGAAAAATCTTTATGGTATAAATTGCTTGGCGTTTCATCATTTGGTTCTCTTTTTGTCATTTTTGTTTCTCTTTTTCAAATCAAAACAAGTTTTCTTATCCCAATAAAAATTTTATGTGGAGTTATCATAACTTTGCTTATGGTGAAGGGAAGCAATTTTAAAAAACATTTGCTATTTTTCTTTGTTTTCCTATCAATGACTTTTGTTATGGGCGGGGGCATAATTGCTTTTCAAAATTTATTTGGCAAAAATTTTAATAAGTCGCTCATAACAATAATTGTGCTAGGTTTTTACATAATACTAAAAAACATTTTTAGGCAATTTTATTTTAAAAAAAATATAGATAAATTTTATTATGATATAGATTTAATCAAAGAAAATAATTTTTGCAAAATAAAAGCCTATCTTGATAGTGGCAATCTTTTGGTTGATAAAGAAACCAATTTGCCAATACTTATTGTAAATTATTCTATATTAGAAAAACTTTATTGCGACAAGATAACAATTATAGATTTTTTACAACAACGGTTGGATAAAAAATTGAATGGAAAGTACATAGAGTACAAAACAATTTCTGGACAGGCAAAAATGTTTGTTTGCAAACTAGATAAAGTCCTTTTATCGTCTGGAAAACAAATTGATGTATTGCTAGGTGTTGGGAAAAATTTAGGTAACAAAGATTATCAAGGGCTTTTAAGTCCACTTGCTTTGTAAATTTGATAAGTTAATCTTGTCTTATTAATATAGAAAAATTGTTTTTAACAAGTACTATGCAAAGACAAGTGGCACAAAATAAAGGTTAATTTAGGTTAAAAAGGGGAGTTATATGAATATATTTAAAATTTTTAAAAAAATAATTGGCAAAATTTTTGATTGTGATTTTTTAACAATAAAACAAAAACTTGTGGCATATATAAGTGGGAAAGAAGCTTTGCCACAAGCATTGTCCCAAGAAGATGAAGACCTTTTGATAAACAAATTAAAGCAAGGTGATGAGTCTGCACGAAGTGAACTCATTGAGCATAACCTTAGGCTTGTTGTTTATATTGCAAAAAAATTTGATAATACAGGCACCGAACTTGATGACCTTGTATCCGTTGGTGCAATTGGACTTATAAAAGCGGTACAATCTTTTGATGCAAACAAAAACATTAAACTCGCCACCTATGCTTCTCGTTGCATTGAAAATGAAATTTTGATGTATATTAGAAAAAAGAGTAAGCAAAACTATGAAGTTAGCCTTGACGAACCCCTTAATTATGATAAAGACGGCAACGAACTTTTGCTTGCGGATATTTTAGAAAGTGAAAGTGAAACAGCGTGCAACAGCCTTGAAAAATCAAGCGAACACAAACTTTTATGGAGTGCAATCCAAAAGTTAAATTCAAGGGATAAGCATATAATGGAATTGCGTTTTGGTCTTATGGGGAACGAAGAATACACTCAAAAAGAAGTGGCGGACAAATTGGGAATTTCTCAAAGTTATATAAGTAGAATTGA
>CAZLYY010000029.1:0-8883 GCA_964563895.1 uncultured Christensenella sp.
ATGTATAAAATGACAAAAAGGCAATAAACTATATGTATTAAAAGGAGAAAAATATGAAAATTGCAAATTTAATTTCTTGGATATTGGTTCTTGTTGGTGCAATAAATTGGGGTTTGATAGCAATCTTTAATTGGAATATTGTAGGGCTTATTAGTGGTGGAATAAATGTACTTGCAACAATCATTTATTGTTTGGTTGCACTTGCGGGTATTTGGCTTTTGATTGTCCCTTTCATTGACAGAGGCAAAATTTCCATTTGGGACTAAAAAACAACTAGACAATTGTTTATTATTTATATAAAAAATCTTCAAAGGAGTTTACTTTGAAGATTTTTTGATGCTATTTAGCATATATAAGATTATTTGCTTATAACAATATGCATATTATTCCACCTTTCCCTTCGTTGACAATACGTCCCAAAGTTTTTCGCATTTTCTTTTGTGCTTCAAGTGGCATTTGCACTATTTTTTTGTTAAGTCCTTCATTGACTAGACTGTGTAAACTTTTCCCAAACATATTTGTTTCCCACAAACCTTTAGGATTGTTTTCAAACTCTTGCAAAAGATATTTCACAATATCTTCACTTTGTTGTTCACTGCCTACAACTGGGCAAATTTCGGTATTAACATCAACTTTCATAATATGTAGACTTGGTGCACTTGCTTTAAGCCTTACCCCATAGCGAGAACCTTGCTTTACGATTTCAGGTTCTTCAAGACGCATTTCTTCCATTTTTGGACTAACCACACCATAGCCATCTTGTTCCACTTGTTCAAGGGCTTCTTTAATCTTGTCATATTCGGTTTTTGCATAAGCAAGGGTTTTTATATATGAAACAAGTTCAAAATCATTCCCTATTTGTTGCCCACATTCATTTGATAAAACCTTGTAAAATAAGTCTTGCTTTGGTTCAATTTCAAGATATGCAATTCCTTCGCCCATACTTATATTTGACAATTTAATGGGCTCAAAATTGTTTGAATTGCTAAATAAATTTTCAACAGTACTTATTTCGCCTACTTTTGATGCGTCATTAACAAGAAGTTTGCTTTCGGCTACAATCTCTTGAATAAGTTCATTTTCAAAAGGTAAAACTTGCAACCATTTTGGCATTTTAACCTTTAATGAATAGAGTGGAAATTCATTTAATATGTTAACAAAAATATTATTAATGTCTTTTTCGGACAAATTTAAAATATCCATAGGAAGCACTGGGATATTGTAATTTGCTTTCATTGTTTCAACCAAAATTGAAGTTGTTTTTTCATATGGTTTTGTAGTGTTGAGAACGACAACAAAAGGCTTGCCTGTGTTTTTTAGTTCTTCAATTGTTTGTTTTTCTGCTTGAATATAATTTTCTCGTTCAAGTTCACCAAAGGACCCATCAGTTGTAACAACAATTGCTATGGTAGAATGATCTTGAATAACCTTTTTTGTCCCAATTTGTGCTACCTTTTCAAATGGAAGCGGTTCATTGCTCCAAGGGGTGTTTACGAGTCTTGGTTTGTCATTTTCTACAAGCCCTTCCGCCCCAGGCACTGCATATCCAACACAATCAACAAGTCTAACCTTTAAATTAATATTGTCGTTGATTGTAACATTGACGGCATCTTTTGGGACAAATCTTGGTTGAGTTGTCATAATAGTTTTTCCGTCTGCACTTTGTGGCAATTCGTCTATAGTACGAGTTTTATCAAATTGATTTGTTATATTTGGCAAAACAATTTTATTTACAAAATTTGTTATGAAAGTAGATTTCCCACTGCGAACAGGCCCAACTACCCCCAGATATATATCGCCATTTGTTCGTTTTGAAATATCTTCATAAATTTTATACGAGTCCATATTTTCCTCCAATAAACTTGATATACAAAAATATATGTCGTGAGATTTAAAGATATGCAAATTTTGTCTAAAAATGATTGATATCAATTCATTTATAAAAAACACTCTCATAAAATATGGAAGTGTTTTCAAATACAATATAATTTTTTTTAATACAATAAATATAAAAATCAACCAATTTCTTTTTGTTTTATTTTTTCTTTTTCGTCTTTGGTTTGCCTTTTCCCTATTTTTTGAAGTTTGTCGCGGAAATTTATTTTATTTTCTTTTCCAATAAGCAAACGGAAAATATTTTGTCTATGGGCATAGAAAACAAGGCAAAAAATTGCAAAAAGAAGCAAACTCAAAACAATATTGCCGGAACCATTTAAAATACTTAATGAATAGGCTTCAAAAATTGTAAACAATGTAACCATAAAAAACGACACAAGCGAAGCATAATCAAAAAGCAAAAGAAAAATAAATCCACCTACAAAAATTATTACTCCTAAAAGTGGGTTTGCAACACAATACATTCCATAGCATACGGCAGCGCCTTTTCCACCTTTAAAATGATAAAAGACAGGAAAAATATTCCCAACCAAAGCAGAAAGTCCGCCAGTAAAAAGCCCAATATAAGCATTCACCCCTGCAGATGCTCCGCCAAAAAGATAATAACCACACAAGGCAGGAATAATGCCTTTTAGCATATCAAGAAAAAGAGTTAGCAAACCAATTCCAAACCCAAGATTTCGCAACATATTCATTGTTCCTGGGTTGCCACTCCCCGACTTTGATATGTCATAGTGTTTTGCTCTACTTATAATTTTTGCAAAGAAAATGTTTCCTATAAGATAAGAACCTACAATTAAAATTACAAATTTCCACCATTCCATATCTATAATTCTTCCTTATCCGAACGACTTTTAATCACAATATTTATTGGTGTACCACTAAAATCAACTGCTTTTCTAATCGTGTTCTCAAGATATCTTTCGTATGAAAAATGCATAAGATTTTTATCATTTACAAAAATAACAATAGTTGGAGGATTGACACCTGTTTGCGTAGCATACAAAATTTTTAACCTTTGTCCGTTTTTACTTGGGGGTTGTTTCATATTTATTGCTGATTGAATAATATCGTTGAGTTGTCCTGTGGATATACGTTTGTTTGCATTTGTTATAACTCTCTCAACTTCTTCCATTATTTTTGAAACTCTTTGCCCTGTTTTGACTGAGATAAACAAAGGTACATAATAATCCATAAACTTTAACTCTTCGTCAAGTTTTTTCTTGAAAACATTTATTGTTTTGTCATCTTTATTTTCAATCAAATCCCATTTGTTTAAAACAATTAAATTTGGCTTTTTTTGGTCGTGAACAAAACCTGCAACTTTAATGTCTTGCTCTGTTATACCTTCTGCAACATCAATCATTGTTATAACAACATCGGCTCTTTTTATTGCTTCAATTGTTCTTAAAACACTATATCTTTCAATGCTTGCATCTTCTATTGCTGACTTTTTTCTAAGTCCTGCTGTATCAATCAATATATAATCCTTTCCATTATATTTAAAAGGCGAATCAATTGCATCTCTAGTTGTGCCTGCTATCTTGCTGACGACAAGTCGTTCTTCGCCCAAAAGTTTGTTTGTTAAACTGCTTTTTCCTGCATTTGGTTTGCCAACAATGGCTATTTTTGTTGCTTGCTTGTTTTCTTGCAAATCAAAATTGTGAGATTTAAGACAATTTACGACTTCATCTAAAAGGTCGCCCAAACCTTTGCTTTGTTCACTTGATATTGGGTAAACATATTTAAACCCAAGTTCATAAAAATCATACAAATTGTCTATTTCCAAATTGTCAAGTTTGTTTACAACCAAAATAACATCTTTTTGGGTGCGTTTCATAAGATAATCGGCAACTTGTCTATCCGCGCCACATATACCTGATTTGCCGTCTACGAAAAAAAGAATAACATCTGCCAAATCAATAGCAATTTGTGCTTGGTTAAAGATATTTTTTTCAATTTCACCCTTGCTTTCAAAGTCTAAACCGCCTGTATCAACAAGTGTAAAAAAGTTGCCACACCACTCGGCATCGCCATAAATTCTATCCCTTGTTACACCAGCAATATCATCAACAATACTAATACGTCTGCCACATATTTTATTGAAAAAAGTGCTTTTGCCAACATTTGGTCTACCAACAATTGCTACTAAAGGTTTCATTCTTCACCAACTTTTACAATTGTATTTTATCATATTAGATAAGTTTAATCAATGTTTTTATTTACACATTTTTTACAATTTTTTAGACAATTTAGGCACATTCCCTTTTTCTTTGCTAATATAAACGATTTTGTAAAAATAAAGATAAGCAAGCAGACTACAAGTATTGATATAAAAATTTTTGATAGTGTTGTGCCCACCCCAAATTGATAAATAACAAAGCATATTGAATATGCAACTACAAATTGAACTAGGCAAGCAACAATGGTTAATTTCCAGCCGATTTCCTTTTTTAATACTGCAATCGTTGATATGCAAGGCATATATAATAGGCTAAAAATCATCATAATTATTGCCGTAAGCGGAGAAAAATTTATTACAAAAGAAGAAGTCAAGAAACTAACACCCAATTGTTTTTCAAAGTTTATTGAACTAGGAATATTGTTTACAATTGCCATTGTGCTTACAACCATTTCTTTTGCCATTATGCCAACAAGCAAACTTACTACTATTCCCCAATTGTCAAGACCAATTGGTCTAAAAACTATAGATAGCGTTTTGCCAATAGTTTCCAGCATACTAGTCGCTGACCGAACGGTCGGGATATATTCAAATTTAAAACTAAAATTTTGCAAAATCCATACAATTACACTAAATGAAAGAAGTATAGTTGAAACCTTTACAAAAAACAATTTTATATTTTGCCAAATGGTGATAGATATTTGTTTGAAACTTGGCAATCTATATGGTGGGAATTCTAGAATAAAAGACCTTTTTCCGCTAACCAAGTATTTTTTGCCCAAAAGATTTGATACAAGCAATCCAACCAAAACACCTATTATGTAAAGAGCAATTATTATAAAAATGTTCCCTTTGCTAAAAAATGCACCACCAATAACGGCATAAATTGGCAGTTTTGCACTGCAACTCATATATGGACTTATCATTGCGGTTTTTATTTTTGTGTTTTTATCTTCTATATTGCGTGATGTCAAAACGGCGGTTGTAGTGCAACCAAAACTCATCAAGATTGTAAAAATGCTTTTGCCACTCAATCCAAATTTATAGAAAACATCTTCAAAAGAAAATGCCAAGCGCGACATATATCCGCTGTCTTCTAGCAAAGATAAAAAAAGAAAAAGCAAAACAATTTGTGGCACAAAACAAAGCAAACCGCCCACCCCACCTATAATGCCATTTGAAAACAAGTCAATAGTCCAAAGGGGAGCATTGATTTTGATTAAAAGGTTTGTAATTGGGACACCAATAAGTTCGTCAATAGCAAGTTTTAACCATTCGGACAATATTTCTCCTAAAGATGAAAAAGTTAGATAAAAAATTGTAAATAATATACATAAAAAAATAGGCAAACACAAAAATTTGTTTAAAATGATTTTGTCAAATTTAAACTTGCCATAAACAAATTCATTTTGTTTTATTAAACATTGATTTAATATACTCTCAATATAATTGTAACGATATTTTGCTATTAAAGTTATGTAATCGTCTTGTTGGGCAATATTTTTAATTTGTTTTTCTTGTTCAATTGTTAAGTTTAATTTTTCAATAATTTTTTCATCATTCTCTAAAATTTTTATAGCAACAAACTCTTTGTTGCAAGAAAATTGTTTTAATTGTGAAGGTAAAAGTATTTTTAAAATTTCTTTTATAGGGATAGATTGTAAATATAAAGGGGCAAATTTGTTTTTGAATGTACTGTTGTGTAAAAAAAGATTTTCTTTTATAAAATCATCATTTTTTACAATTTTAACCCCTAAAATTTTTGATAGTTTATTGTAATCATATTCTCTTCCCTTTTTCTTTATTTCTTTATCAAAATTAATCAAAAGTGTTGGAGATAGTCCCGCTTCCAATAGTTGCAAGGTAAGGTACAAATTTCGTTCCAAAACATTTGCATCACAAATATTTATAATTTCAGTTTTGTTTGACAATAAAAAATCTATGGAGACTTGCTCTTCAAAACTAAAACTTGTCATAGAATAAAGTCCTGGCAGGTCTATAATTTTATAATTATCATTTTCAAAGATAATTTCTTTTTCTTTTTTATCAACCGTAACACCATGCCAATTGCCCGTATGTTCAAAACTTTTTGTTAAAGAATTAAACAATGTTGTTTTGCCTACATTGGGGTTGCCTACCAAAGTTATTTGTTTCATTTTATCACCATAATATTTTGGACTTCATTTTGTTTTAATGCCAAAACGAAATGCCGTATTTCAAGCAAAAACACACCACGTAATGTAGATTTTTTTAATATCTTTACAGTTGTGTCAACAAACCCTAAATCAAGAAGTCGTCTTTTTATTTTTATATCTCCCACAATTTTTTTTATTTTATAAGGAACATTTGTTTCGCCATTTGATAATGAAAAAAGATTGTCCATAATAAATAATATGAACAATCTAAAAAAGATATTAAAATAAATTTATAAAACAAGTAACAAAACTTATTATTTATACAATAGGTCTGTTTACAAAAGATATTCATTGTAAAGATTTTGTATAAAATATTATTGCATTCCGTTTACAAAATTTATAAAAGTTGTTAGGTCTTTAAACTTTCTATAAACGGCAGCGAAACGGACGTAAGATATTTCATCAATTTTTTTAAGCCTATCCATAACCATTTCCCCAATTTTGGAACTTTCAACTTCTTGTGCAAGAGAGTTGCTTATTTGTTTTTCAATATCACTCACGATTTCATCAATTTGGCTCATAGAAACTGGCCTTTTTTCGCACGATTTGATAATGCCTTTTTTTATTTTTTGCACATCAAAGGCTTGCCTTGAACCATCACTTTTTATAACCAAAATTGGTGAACTTTCAATCATTTCATATGTTGTAAATCTTTTGCCACATTTTAGACATTCACGCCTTCTTCTTATTGACATATTGTCATCAGAAGACCTAGAATCCACAACTTTGCTATCATCATATCCACAAAAAATACATTTCATTTTTTTAGTTTCCTTTTCAAGTATTTTAGCAAAAATAAAAAAATATCACAACATTTTTTGCGTATATATGTTTTTTTTAATTCTATAAACGTTTATTTTTACAATTTGACATAAAATTATGTTGGACGAATGTATGAGTCGTTGTTTTGTGGATAAAGATTGGGATATGATTCATTTTGCGTTGCTTCATTTGGTGATAGGTAATAATTTTGAGTTGAAACATTTGATGGATAATCATCATTGATTGTCCTATTTAAAGTTTGTTCTCTGACATATTCTTCTTTTTGTGCTTTTGCATCAAAAACACGTACAGGTTTGCTATTTTTAGATTTTGTTGGAGTTTCTACCACTTCAACTAAAATAACATCTTCCCCAACCTTGCAAATATTGCGAAACGGAATAAAAATTTCTTGCGGAGATTTAAAGATATTAAAAAAAGATTTTGAACCTGGCACCATAAGTCCCAAGATACAATTGCGTCTTAGGTCAACTACTATATCGCAAACACTTCCAAGCAAGCGTCCTGTCAAAATATTTATAACTTCTTTGTTTCTAAGTTCAGTAAACGAAGTTTCCATATAATACACCTTTTAAATAATAAATATGCATAAAATTGACAAAATACGACATTTTTTAAAAAACTTTTTGCCAAAATTTGCATATTTTTTTAAATCAAGGAAACCCTATCAATATAGTGAAAATTGTTCACTTTTTAGGGAGAATAATATGTCAAATAGAGTTGATATATGTGGAATCAATACTTGCGAATTGCCAAAGATAAAAGCAAGTGAAGTGGCTGATTTGATGAAAAAGTTGAAACAAGGCGATGAAAATGCTAGACAACTTTTTTTGTTTTCAAATATGCGACTTGTTTTGAGTGTTGTAAAAAGATTTAATACCAACAAAAATAATATTGACGACATTTTTCAAGTCGGATTTGTTGGACTGATAAAAGCAATGGACAATTTTGATGAAAATTTTAATGTCAAATTTTCAACCTATGCCGTCCCTATGATTATTGGCGAAATACGAAGGTATTTGAGAGACAATTCGTGTGTAAAAGTAAGTAGAAGTATGAGAGATATTGCATACAAGTCTTTGCAAGCCAGAGATAAACTTGCAAAAAATATGCCCAATGACCCAAGTTTGGAAGAAATTGCACAAGAAGTTGGAATTGACTTTAAAGAAGTCCTAAACGCACTTGATGCAATATCAGAACCTATTTCACTTTATGACCCAGTGTACAATGATAGTAGCGAAACTGTTATGGTTATGGACCAAGTTAAAGACACAAAAAATACAAGCGAAGAATATATTGAGCATGTCATTTTGCGTGAATCTTTAAACAACTTAAATCCACGAGAAAAAGAAATTTTGTGGTTGAGATATTTTATTGGCAAAACTCAAGTTGAAATAAGCAATCAAGTTGGAATATCCCAAGCACAAGTAAGTAGACTAGAAAAGAATGCCCTAAAAGAAATAAAAAAGAATTTCACATAGTCCAACATTCTATTTATATATAACTTAAATGTTAAAATAAAAAAGGAGTAATGTTTGACAAATAACAGAACTCCTTTTTTAATAAATTAGAACAAAAACAACTAATAATAAAAACTATTTTATAAAACAAAACATATATTTCGTATTAATATAAAACAATAAATTGCCAAACTCTATCTTTCAAAAATTGGTGAAATAGAAATAAAGCACAATACAAATCAAGTGAATTTTTTTTTAGAATTAAAAATTATAACCTAATAAAATTTTTTACAGGTTGTTTAAAACTCCGTATTGTTTAATTTTTTCTATTTTGTAAATAATCATTTACAGCGAGTTTTACGTGTTCGTA
>CAZLYY010000030.1:0-4555 GCA_964563895.1 uncultured Christensenella sp.
TTTTAGTAAAAAGTTTTTAAATTTTCAATGATAAACTAAAAAACATATTTGCTATAACAACAAAAAAATCTTAAATAAAAAATGAGTTTGGCAAAATACCAAACTCAAAAGATATATAAATATTAAAATTTTTCACATTGCTACTATTTTTTAAAGGTGATAAGTTTTACAAATTCTTACTTCTTTTGTTCTATCCTTAAAGCAAATTTTGTATTTTCGTCTACTTTTACCTTGTCGCTTATTTCTACACCTAAAATGCACAAAACTTCCTTGCCGTCAACAAGCACAGCCAAAGTATCTCTCAATCTATTTGGAATTTTTTTGTCAATAAGATAACTCTTTAGACTTTTGCTTCCACCACCAAATTTTGTAAATACATCGCCCGCTCTCCTAGTACGCCAAATTGCAGTATCTGGCACTTTTTTCTCATCAATCAAAAGAGTATTTTCAACCATATCCATTTTTTTTGTGCGTTTTACAACAATGGAATACAAATCCATAAAATTTATTTTCCCAGTAGTCAAAGGATATTCGTCAAGATATTCTTTTTTCTCAACCTTGAAAAGTGTCAAGTAGTCATATTCCTTTTGTGCAAAAAGCCCATTTGGAAGGCTAATTTTTTTGCCATTGTCGTTGTTTGCCAACTCTTTTATCAATTCAATATGCTTTCTTTCAATGTCCTTTGTTACACCTATTTTTTCAAGTGCGGTGAAAATAATTCTATTGATAACACTTGCATCATAGTGAAAATAGAAAAGCGGAATTTTGACTAAATTTTCTTCGACAATAACACCGTCCACACTTGCGTGAGACATAATAAATTGATTGTCTTCACGACAAGCCTTGCTAAAATTAACCAAGTTTTGCTCAACACCCGGCCACCTTTTCTTTAATTCTGGCATAATAAGGTTTCTTATAAAATTTCTATTATAACTTGAATCAAAATTTGTTTCGTCTGTAACATAAGATATATCTTCTCTTGCACAGTACTTCAAAATATCTTCCTTGGTTGTATCAAGCAAAGGACGAATATAGTTGCCTTGTCTAATTTCTTCCATTCCGCAAGCGCCATTAAGCCCTGCCCCACGCAAAATATGCATAAGAATTGTTTCCGCTTGGTCAGAAATATGATGAGCCAAAGCAATTTTGTCAACCTTATTCTCTTTTAGAAGTCTTTCAAAAACTCCATAACGAGAAATTCGCGCTGCTTCTTCCACGCCAATTTTCTTGCTCTCCGCAAGTTTGCTTGCATCAACAGAAAATTTCCAACAAGGGATATGCCTTTCTATACAAAAGGTTTTTACAAAAAGAGCATCGCCAATTGAATTTTCGCCACGCAACATATGGTCTATTGTAATACACACAATTTCGCAATCAAGGTCTTCCTTTTCTTGATTAAGCAAATTTAGGAGCGCCATACTATCAGCACCCCCGCTACAAGCAACACCTATAACTTCGCCAGGTTTAATAAGATTGTTATTCTTGATATATTCTAAAACTTCTTTTTCCATAGTGAACAAATTATATAACAAATAAACAACAATTTCAATAGTTATATTCGTTTTTTTTGAAATATTGCAATCAATTTTCAATTTTTTTGCTATATTTTCTTGATTTTTTAATTTCTTTTAAAAATTAAACTAATGGTTAGCAATTTTGCTAATTTAAAAAAGTTAACCCAAAAACAAAAATTTATATGTCTTTTCAATTTAGGCAATAGATTGTTATATAACAAAACTTTAAAAATTATAAAATACCTAGATAAATATTTATACATAAAGTTGTATTTTTATGCATTTGTCTTTTAAGCACAATTGTAATAAAGTTTTCCAACCAAAACGGTCATATCATCATTGGGATAATTTTTTTGCACTTCTTTTGCTTTGTTCAAAATTGTGTCTGCAAGTTCTTGTGGGCTTTTTGTCCTAACATATTTCAAAAATTCTTGCAAGTTGTCTTCGCCAAAAGCGTCTACGACACCATCACTCAACATAATGAGTTGGTCATCGGGAGAAAGAATCGTTTTTGTTACTTTGGGCGACACATCATCAAGTATTCCAATTGGCAAGCCACTGCTTTCAATTTTTGAGACTTTATCCCCTGTTTTGACAAAGCCCACTGTTGCACCTTGTTTTATAAAATCTGCTTCCCCATTTTTTAGATCTATCACACTTACATCAAGTGCGGAAAAGACATTTTCACTCGTAAGATTGAGAAGTTTGTTTACGCTTGATAAAATAGTTTCGTCATCATATCCTGCTTTATAAAAATTTTCTATCAAATTTATAGACGTTTCACTTTTTTCATTTGCTTTTGAACCTGAACCCATTCCATCACACAATGCAAGCATAAATTTCCCGCTAGACAGCCTTGAAAACGAATGTGTATCTCCACTCTTTTCACTCCCACCTTTTGTCATATGTGCAAGCCCTATTGCCATATCATAAGTTGGTGCGGTTTTGTAGGAAACATAAGTCATATTTTGGTCATTGCTTGGCAATATTTCATCAAGCATCATTTTTGAATTGGTTATAGAATTAATAACATTCAAGATTTTTTCGTTGTCATAATCTATTGTTCTTATCAACAAGGATACAATGCTTGTCTTTTCGTCCTTTTCAAAACATATCACTTCGCTTGGAACAATATCTTGATAAATAAGGTTTTCTTTTATCAAAATTTGTTGTTTTTCATCTTGCGAAACAACTTGATTGGTTTCTTTTGACAACTCATTTAAAATATGGGACACGCCTTTTAATTGTTCGGCAACAAGAAGTTTGCTACTATCAATGTCAAGGTTGAGTTTTGCATATGACTTGTAGTCATTGAGTAGGGAGTTGATAGAATTGACAAGTTGATTGAGTTTGACACATCGCAATGTAAGATATTGTGGCAAATCAACAAGAGTTATTTTTCCTTTTTCAAAGCCAGCATTGATAAGATTGTCAAAAATTTTTCTCAAATCGTTGTTGTATCCTTTTAGACACCTTGCTTTGTTTGGGCAACTTTCACAATTTGTTCTTATAAGTTCCCCACACAACATAGTTTTTGCATCTTTTTCGCTAATTGTCCCCTTGACAAGTTTTCTAAAACTTTTGTCCATTTCATAAAAAATTTCCGCTGTGTACAAAAGTTTTTTGCTCGTTTGAAGTTTATTTTGATTTAGAATTGTTTTGAGAGAATTTGTACTTTTGTCAACATACAAATTGAATTTTATTTTATTTATCATATTTTTTGGAATAAAAGCAAAAATTGCACACGCAATAATAGTTGGCATAAAAGTAAAAATTGTTATATTTCCAAAAAGATTTAGAAAAAAATTTAACATTACATCGCCTAGCAATATCGCAAGCAAGCCCAAAATCCTATTTTCTCTAAAAAGCAAACTCACAATAGATAAAATGCTAAAATATGTTATATATTCCAAATTCCCGCCACAAAGATAAGCACCCAGCCCCAAAGTAACACCAACGACAACGTTTGCCCCTTGTGGAAGGACAATGCTTGACAGAAGAACCAAGATAAGTCCTATCATTTTTACAATATCAAAGGATAATACATTGATATTTTGCAATCCACAAAACAACATTGCAACCAAAATCATTCCACAAATAGTTTCGTCAATATTTAGATTAAGATTGAAATTTCTAGAAAATACACTTCTTAAAAAATTTAGTGCACAAAATGTAAAAATTGTATTTAACAAAACATTTACAAGCGAAATATAAAAATTTGTTAGTCCACTTGAAAGAAAAACATATGGCGCACCAACAATAAGCAAATAAAGCAACATTTGCCAAGTTTTGAGTATTTTTTTGTTTTTGTCATAAACAATTGACAAAACACCGCCAAAAACAACACACAACAAGCCAAAAATAATTGAATATGTACTATTGTCGCTTAAAACAAGAGCTGTCATATATGATAGCCCTAAAGAAAATATATTTTTCCTTAAAAACACAAATGTAAAAAATAGCCCATAAAAACAAGGACTAAACTTTCCCATAATTCTTGTTTGAAAAGCAACAAAAAAAATTGTTGCATACAAAAAATACTTGGCAAAAATCAACCAATTTATCCTATTGCTATCCAAAACTCTATCTTTCATTTTTCTCTCCCAAAAACATTTTTCAATTACATTTTACAAAAAATATATCCACTTTTTTTGATAATTTGTGTATAAAAATGTTTAAAAAGAGAAAAATTCTATTATTCAATTAAAATTTTAACATTTCTTGTTGTTTCGCCAAATCTATATTTTGCTTTCCGTCAAGTTCCTTGCCTTTTGGAATGATATGAAAGTGAAGATGCCCAACCATTTGCCCTGCAGACTCACCATTGTTGCTTACAATAACAACCCCCGGCACACCACAATCTTCAACGTAATGTTTTGCTATTTTTTTTGCTACCAAAATAACCTTGGACAATATTTCATCATCACAATCAAGGGTGTTCACACAATGTTTTTTTGGGACAACCAATGTATGCCCAAAATATTTTTTTGATATGTCTAAAAATGCAAAAATATTCTCATCTTCATAAATTTTATAACTTG
>CAZLYY010000030.1:4655-8871 GCA_964563895.1 uncultured Christensenella sp.
ATTATCATTGTCAACAATTATGTTCCATTCCTTCAAGACGGGACTTTCAAAGATGTGCTTAATTATATCGGCCTCTATGCACCAATGGCACTTATGATTACAGTAGGACTTAGCGCTGTTTGGGACAAATCAAGCCTTGTAAAACTTGTATTCCTTATTGTATGTGCTGCAATTGTTATCTTTTCATTCGATTTTGGTTTGAAAGAACCTATTGAAGGCTTCCTTGGCTTTTAAGTTTTAGTAAAATATCAATAATTTTTATTAAACAAAAAACTCTATCATTTTTGATGATAGAGTTTTTTGTTATTATTTCTTTTTCCTTAAAATATCCCCACTTGCAAGTGGCAAATCACATTTTATTTTAATAATTTCTTGCACGTTTTTTGCGTCTAAGATTGGCTCGCCTTTTTGATTTTCCATAAACAAAACTTTTATTTTTTTGTTAAAACTATTGCTTGGCGACAAAACTTCCAACTCGTCTCCCACTTTAAAACGATTGCGTTGTTCTACTGTTATGTATTCGCCATCACTATCAATAACAAGTGCTACAAAGTCATAAGTTTGTTTTTGAGTGCTAGTTTCCAAACATACACTTTTTTCATCATTTGCAAAATACAAACCAGTTGAATATCCCCTATTGCTAGCCTTGTTTAGTTCGTCTTTTATTTCAAAAGTCAAAGGAATGTTGTTTTTGCACATATCAATTGCTCGCCTATATGCATTGACAACTGTGGCAACATAATAGGCGGTTTTCATACGGCCTTCAATTTTAAAACTAGTTACACCTGCATCTGCCAAATCTTTTATGTATTCTATCATATTTAGGTCTTTGCTATTTAAAATGTATGTTCCCCTATCGTCTTGTTCAATAGGATATTTTTCCCCTTTGCCATCTTTTGCGGAAATTTCATATCCCCATCTACACGCTTGTACACATTCACCATGATTGCTACTACGTCCCGCAAAAAAGTTGCTAAGCAGGCATCTCCCCGAATAACTTATACACATTGCACCATGGACAAATGCTTCCAACTCAACATTTGGGTCAAGATATTCTCTTATGGCTTTTATTTCTTTCAAACTAAGTTCCCTTGCAAGAACAATTCTTTTTGCACCCAAATCCGCATACATTTGGGCAGTGTACTTATTGGTTACGTTTGCTTGTGTACTAACGTGAATATCAAGTCTAGGGGCATATTTTTTTGCAAAAGACATTATCCCTAGGTCGCTAACAATTATTGCATCAACTCCCGCCTTGTCAAGCAACTCAAGATACTCTTTTAATCCATCAAAGTCGACTTCGTGTGCAACAATATTGACTGTAACATATGCTTTTACATTGTTTTTATGGCAAAACTCCACCGCTTTTGCAATTTCGTCATTTTCAAAATTTCCAGCAAAAGCACGCAAACCAAACATCTTGCCACTAAAATACACTGCATTTGCTCCAAAATACACCGCGGTTTTGAGTTTTTCCATATTGCCCGCAGGGCTCAACAATTCTAGTTCCATAACTTTCCTTTTAAAAATTTAAACAATCAAATTTATAATTTTATTTGGCACAAAGATAACCTTTTTGACACCTTCCAAAAGGTTCTTTATTTTTTCACAATTCTTTAATTTTTCCAAAACTTCTTCTTGTGATGAACCAAAATCTATCTCAATCAAATCTTTCATTTTGCCATTAACTTGGACAGGAAGTTTGATTGTCTTTTTGGAATTATCTTCTCTCAATTTTGGCCAAACAGATTTGCAAAGCATTGTTTCCCCGCCAACAATTTCATTCATTTCTTCGCTAAAATGTGGTGCAAAAGGATACAAAAGTTGCAAAAATTCAACAAACTCTTGTTTTGAAATATATTTGTCATTGTAAATATTGTTTACAAAAGTCATAAGTGAAGAAATGGCTGTATTGAATTTTAAATTGGTTATATCACTTGTAACCTTTGAAATAATATCATTTAGCATTGAAATATGTTCTTGGTGAATGCCTTTAAAATTATCCACCATAGAAGACATTCTTTCCACTCTTTCCAAAAATCTCTTGCAACCATTTATATTGACACTTGACCAAGGGGCAGAACTCTCATAATCTGCCATAAACAAAATGTAAAGTCGCAAAATATCTGCCGAATACTCGTCAATTATCTTTATAGGGTCAACTGTGTTGCCTGCACTTTTGCTCATTTTTCCACCGTCTTCTGCAAGGACAAGCCCTTGTGTAGAACGTTTGAGATATGGTTCTTCATAAGGCACAAGCCCCAAATCATATAGCACCATATTCCAAAAACGAGAGTATATAAGGTGGCGAGTAACGTGTTCCATTCCGCCATTATACCAATCAACAGGCCCCCAATATTTTTGCTTGTCAAAATCGGCAAACGCATTTTTATTCTTTGGATCAACATATCTTAAATAATACCAACTAGAACCTGCCCATTGTGGCATTGTGTCCGTCTCTCTTTTTGCTTTCCCGCCACATTTTGGACAAGTACAATTCACCCAATCTTTAACTTGTGCCAAAGGAGATTCCCCATTTTTGCTTGGCTTAAATTCTTTTACTTCTGGCAATTTTACCGGCAAATCTTTTTCTGGAACAAGCACAGTCCCACACTTGTCGCAATAAACAATTGGGAAAGGTTCGCCCCAATATCTTTGACGATTGAAAGCCCAATCTTTCATTTGATAGTTTGTTTTTGCGTGCCCCAAATTGTTTTGTGTCAAATAGTTTATCATCTTTTCTTTTGCGCCAGCAACAGACAATCCGTTCAAGAAAGCACTATTTTGCAAAACACCCTTTTCTATATCTGTATATGCTTGCTTTGATATATCTCCGCCTGCAATAACTTGTTTTATCTTAATTCCAAACTTCTTTGCAAAATCATAATCTCTATCATCGTGGGCAGGGACAGCCATAATTGCACCTGTGCCGTACCCCATCATAACATAATCGGCAACAAAAATAGGAACTTCTTCCCCCGTAACAGGATTTATTCCGCACAAACCTTCTATCTTGACACCCGTCTTGTCTTTGCTAAGTTGAACCCTATCAAATTCACTCTTTTTTTGTGCTTGCAATTGATAATCTTTTATTTCACCAAGATTTGTAATATTTTTTTTGTATTTTTCTATAATTGGGTGCTCTGGAGCAACAACCATAAAGGTTACCCCAAAAAGAGTGTCGCACCTTGTTGTATACACCGTCAATTTGTCGGCAATTTTGTTGCCTACTTTTACTTCAAAATTGACTTCTGCACCTGTTGATTTGCCTATCCAATGCCTTGTTTGTTCCTTTACTCTTTCTGGAAAATCAAGTTTGTCAAGACCGCTTAAAAGTCTTTCGGCATAATCTCTAATCTTTAAAAACCAAACTTCCTTTTCTCTTTGAACAACTTGTGTCCCACACCTATCACAAACACCACCTTGCGACTCTTCGTTTGATAAAATACAATCGCAACTTTCACAATAATTTACATATGCTTTAGATTTATATGCAAGACCTTTTTTGTACAATTTGCAAAAAATCCATTGTGTCCACTTGTAAAAATCTTCATCTGTTGTATCAATTTCTCTATCCCAATCAAAAGAAAACCCAACCTTTTTGAGTTGTTTTTTGATATTCTTTACATTTGTATCCGTTGCAATACGAGGAGAAATGTTGTTTTTTATAGCATAATTTTCGGTAGGCAACCCAAAAGCGTCCCAACCGATTGGGAAAAGCACATTGTACCCTTGCAACCTTTTCATACGAGAGATAACTTCCATAGACGAAAAAGCCTTGATATGCCCAATATGCAACCCTGCTCCTGATGGATAAGGGAATTCTATAAGCCCATAAAATTTTGGCTTGCTATCAAAATCTTTTGCTTTAAAAACCTTTTCTTTTTCCCAAATTTTTTGCCATTTTTGTTCTATCTTTGCATAATCCATAATGTAGTGTCCTTTTATACTTAAAAAGTATATCCATTGCCACCTAAAAAGTCAATCAATAGACAACTTTTATATAAAATCAACATTTAAAAACCTTCTGCTTAACAATCTTTTGCATTTCAAATTAAATTGCAAAATCTTGAAATATAATAATTTTACAAGTCATTTTTTATTTGCTAAACAAATCAAAAACTTAAAAAAATATTTGATTTATACTCTTATACAAAAGTTTTAATATGTAAACATAAAATAAATTTTGCTTGAGAACAAGTCCCAAGCAAAATTT
>CAZLYY010000031.1:0-8534 GCA_964563895.1 uncultured Christensenella sp.
TTAAACGAATCTTTGAGTGAAATTGTGTTGTTGAAAATATAGTTATCTTTTGTGGAATCTTTATCCAAACAATAATATCCCTTGCGCATAAATTGAAATTTATCATAAGGTTTTGCTGAAAGCAAAAAGTTTTCCGCTTTTGCTTTTGTTTCAATTAAGGAATTTTCTTCCAAAATTTCATCTATGCTTACACCTTCACCAAGCGCCTTGCTTGGCCAAATATATTCCATTTTTGTCAAATTTTTAAAGTTTCTTATTGTGCAATCAAAAGAACCTTCGCTTGACACAAAATGAATTGTGCCTTTAACTTTCAACCCACTTGTATCTTGTCCACTTTTTGAGTCTTTAAAATATTCACATTCCAAATAGTCAATATTTCCGTCTTTATCATAAACAACATTGTTGCATTTTATAATGTATGCACCTTTAAGTCTAACCATTCCACCAACCGTAAGCCTATTGTACTTTGGTGGCGGAACAAGGGCAAAGTCGTCTTTTTCTATATAAATTGTCTTAGAAAACAATGCTTTGTGTGTCCCTGCATTCTCATCATTTGGATTGTTGTCTATTTCAATTTCTTCTTTTCCTTCATAATTTGTGATAACAACTTTCAATGGGTCAAGCACAACCATTGCACGAGTTGTTACCTTATTTAAATCTTCCCTAATATGATACTCCAAAGCACTCAAAGGCAAGGTGCTTACGCTTGCGACAACGCCACAACTTTTGATAAAGTTTTTTACACCAGTTGCCGTATATCCCCTACGTTTCATACCAACAATGGTCATAAATCTTGGGTCGTCCCACCCCATAACTTTTCCACTCTCAACAAGGGCTTTTAGGTATCTTTTCCCAAGCAAAACATTTTCAAGATTTAATGTAGAAAATTCCCTTTGTTTTGGGGCATAAGGTTTGTTCCAACCATGTTCAATAAACCATTCGTAAACTTCTCTATGTACCCTAAAAGTTATATCGCAAAGGCTATATGTAACACCTTCCAAAGCATCTTCCATTGGGTGAGCAAAATCATAGATTGGATAAATACACCATTTGTCGCCTGTCATATAGTGATGTTCACGAGAAATCTTGTACATAATAGGGTCTCTCATCAAAATATTTGGGTGCGACATATCAATTTTTGCACGCAAAGTCAAACTGCCGTCTGGATACTTCCCGGCACGCATTTCTCTAAACAATCTCAAACTTTCTTCTCTTGGTCTATCCCTATATGGACTATTTATCCCAGGGGTTGTCAAAGTCCCTTTCATTTTTAGTTGTTCTTCTTGAGTCAGTTCGTCTACATAAGCATCGCCATTTTGAATCATTTTTTCTGCAATCTCATAAATTTTATCAAAATATGCAAGACTTGCATAAACCATGGCTTTGGGTGTATATCCCAACCACTTTAAATCTTCCATATAACTATCCGCAAACTCACCTTGTTCCCTACTTGGATTGGTGTCGTCCATACGAAGATAGGTGTAACCCCCAAACTTCAATGCCGTTTCAAAGTCTATTATCCACGCTTTGCAATGCCCAATATGCCAATATCCACTTGGTTCAGGTGGGCAACGAGTTATAACTTCCTTTGACCTACCTGCCTTTAAATCTTCCAAAATTTCTTCTTCAATAAAATTTGTTGGAACAATATTTTCTAAATCCATTTTAGTTTTTCCTTTTTATTCTTTTATTTTAAATTCAACCCCGTAGAGCCAAAACCACCTGTGCCACGAGTAGTTGAACACAATTCTTCACTTTCTATTGTTTCCAAATGTTCCACACGAGAGATAACCATTTGTGCTACCTTTTGCTGTTTGAAAATTCTATATGGTTCATTTGATAAATTCATAAGAATAACACCCACTTCCCCACGATAATTTTCATCTATTGTACCAGGACTATTCAGGCAAAAGACACCTGATTTCAAAGCAATTCCACTTTTTGACCGAACTTGTGCTTCATACCCATGAGGGAGTTCCATAGAAAAACCAGTCTTAACAAGTGCCCACTTTCCAGATTCAATGACCTTGTCTTCGTATGAAAAAATATCCATACCTGCATCATCTTTGTATGCATACATTGGCAAAAGCGCATCTTGATACAATTTCTTAAATTTAATTTTATCCATAAATTTCCTTTTTTCTATACAAATTCAAACATTATTTTACAATATTTAAACCTAATTTACAAGTTATTCACAAACCTTTTTATATTGTCAACAATTTCTTTTACCGCTTTCTTTGAATTTTCTTCACAAACAATTCTCAAAAGGTTTTCCGTTCCACTAAAACGAATAAGCGCAAATCCGCCATCTTCAAAAATATATTTAAAGCCGTCCAAAGTTTCCACGCTTGACACATTTACACCAAAATTTGGAGTTTGTTTTATCAATGCATTTACAATTTTTTGTTTATCTTTTACCGCAAAAGATTCTTCCACATAATGCATTTTATAGCCAACTTCTTTCTTTAAACTTTTAAAAATTTCACTCAAAGGCTTGCCAAAATAGGTCAAAATATCAACAAGCAAAACAAAAACGACCATTCCATCTTTTGTCCACGCACCACCCAAAATTTCAATTCCGCTATTTTCAGCCCCAACCAAAGCATTGTTGTTTCTCATTGTTTGCCCTATGTATTTAAAACCAATTTTTGTTTCATAAATATCTGTCCCAAGAGTTTTGCAAACAAGGTTTGACAATTGAGATAGGCTATAATTTCTAACAAATCCACCTTTTTTGCCACAATACTTTATCAAATAATAGTAAATAAGTGCGGACAACTCATTCCCCGCATAATAGTTCCCTTTTTCGTCAAAAACACCCACTCTATCCCCATCACCATCGGTTGCAAAAGCCAAATCAAGTTTGTTTGTTATAGCATATTCCTTATACTCTTGCAATTTGTCTTCATTGGGAAGTGGAGAAGAAAATTTGAAAGTTGGTTCTCTATCTTCATTTAAAATTTCAAAATTCAACCCTAATTTTTGTCGCACAACTTTTGCCAAACGAACACTAGAACCATTTAATGCATTGTATGCTATTTTTAATTTTTTGTTTGGTTTGTTTTTCATAAGAGAAACAAGGGTATCTGCAAAATTGTCCGTACAATCAACATATTCAATTAGCCCCTTTTCTACCCCTTCTTCAAAAGGTATAGTTTTGTATTTTTTAACTTTTGGGACTCTTTTTGTGTATTCTTTTTCAAGATATGCTTCTAAGTCTTGCCCGTCATATGAAAAAAGTTTTATGCCATTGTATATATAAGGATTATGCGAAGCGGTTATCATAAGATTTAATGGGCAACAAAAATACTTGCCAGCAAAACTTATTGTAGGTGATGAAACCGCTTTATCAAAAAACAACACTTTGACACCATTGCCACTCAACACTTCCGCCACCCAACGAGCAAAATATTCACTCATAAAACGATTGTCAAAACCTACACTAACAACCTTTTTTAGTTTGTATTTTTTCAAGATATCACAAGTTGCTTGTGCTATTTTGCATACATTTTCTTTTGTGAAATCTTCCCCAATAATTCCCCTAAAACCCGAAGTTCCAATTTTCATCATATTTTCCCCTTATCAAGAAGTGTCCAGTTTAAAATTACAAAAATATTATATCAATATGCCCGCATTTTATCAAAACAATTTAAAATACAAAATTAAAATTAATTTTTAAAAACATACTTAGTTGGACTTTTTGTGGCAAAATGCCATATTAACAACAAAAATTTCCTTTCTAAATACAATTTTAGTTGCAAAAAAAGGAAAAATTATATACAATGTTTGATAGAAAAATAAATTATATAGAGGAGAAAAAATATGGATATGTTTCAATATCTTTGCATTGGTCTTGGCGGAATATGTTTGATTGAATTTTTGCTTTTAGTTTTTATCAATTATAGATACTCCAAAACCCTTAGGGGAATGAAAGGTAGAAGTGTAGAAGACGTCAATCAAAAAAACAATGTTAGATACACCATAAATCAAACTGTTGTTGATGAAGAAGGAAATGCAACTGTAAGTTTGTCCACAAAAGACATTGTTCTAAATCCGAATGAAACAATTGTTGTAGATAAAAAAGGCAAATTGAAACCTGGCAAATACACAATACTTGCTTCCAACGAAAAAGAAACAACCTTTAATATTAGAATTGGCACTTATGTAAAGGAATATTCACACAATCAAAGCATTATTTTGAGTGAAGGGCAAGAAGTAACGGCTGTCAATTGCCCTGTTATACTAAGGTAATCTAAAAAAAATTAAAAAATAAAAAATTCAAAAGAATAAGGAGAAAAATTATGGGACTTTTTAGTTTCTTAAAAACACAAACACTTAAAAATATTGATTGGCTTGACCCAACACAAAACACAATGGTCTACAAATATCCTATGGAAGGTAGACAAATTATGATTGGCTCAAAACTCACCGTCCGTGAGTCGCAAGTTGCAATCTTTATGGTAAAAGGTAAAATTTGCGATGTCTTTACACCTGGGATACACACTCTTGTTGTAAACAACTTGCCTATTTTGTCTGCTTTGCTATCTTGGCCTAGAGGATTTAAATCACCTTTCACCGCCGATGTGTTTTTTGTCAACACAAAACAATTTACAAATCAAAAATGGGGGACAACAAACCCTATTGTTATGAGAGATAAAGATTTTGGTTCTATTCGTATCAAAAGTTATGGAAGTTTTGCATTTAGAGTAGATGACCCAAAGACCTTTTTGCACGAAATTTTTGGAACAAACTCAACATACACCACTGATAGCATTGTAAACTATCTCAAAAGTATGCTTGTTTCTGGCATATCGGATACAATTGCCGAAAGTAAAATTTCCGCGCTTGACCTTGCTTGCAATTTGCTAGAATTCAACAAAGTTGCAAAAAACTCCGTAACCGAGTTGTTTAAGACTATTGGTTTGGAACTTACAAATCTTGTTATTGAAAACATATCCTTTCCAGAACAAGTTGAAAAGGCTATTGACACACAAAGTTCTATGGGAGTCCTTAAAGACAATATGGATACATATGTCAAATACAAATCTGCCGAAGCAATTGGCGACTTTGCTAAAAATCAAGGCACAGGCGCAATTGGAGCACAACTTGGGACAGGTATGGCCATTGGCGATATGATAAGGGAAAGCATTTCATCTTCAAAAAAGAAAGATGAAAAAGAAGATGACGAAAGCACAAAAAATGTAAAATATTGCCCTGAATGTGGTGCAAAAAATACAAAAAGAGCAAAATTCTGTGTAGAATGTGGACATAAAATGGCTAGTGATGAAAAACCTACTTGCCCAAAATGTGGTGTTGAAGTGGGAAAAACTACAAAATTCTGTCCTGAATGTGGTGCAAAAATCAAATAGGAGCCAAAATGGTACAAAACAAATGTAAAAATTGTGGCGGGGAACTTATATTTGACGTAGGCACTCAATCTCTTGTGTGCAATCATTGTTCAAGTATTGTGGAAATTGAAGGCAAAGAAAAAATACTAGAAAAAACACCTTTGACAAATGAAAGCACAATTGCATTGAGCAAAACCGAATATTCTCAATACACTTGCCAAACTTGTGGAAGACAACATTTGTCTAGTAGTGATACCCCACTCACAAGATGCCCTTCGTGTGGAGATTACAATCTAACAAAAACTGTGAAAGTAGATTATGTCCCAGACGGATTGATTAGTTTTAAAATAAACAAAGAAACTGCAATAACAAAACTTTATTCTTGGTTGTCAAAAAGACACTTCACGCCAAACAATTTAAAGAGCCAAGCAACTGCCGACACACTTGTTGGTGTCTACTCCCCTGCTTTTTCCTACGACTTTGATACTTTTACAAAATATTCTGGTATTGGGGTTGGCACAAAAAGGGATAGAAATGGGCACACTTACACAACAAGAAAAAATTTTAGTGGGACCCGCAATGACAACTTTAAAGATTATCTTGAAAGTGCTGGGGACTCTATTAGTTCTGTCAAACTTAGAAATATTGGCCCTTTTTCAACAAACAAAGTGCTTTGTTATAGCACCGAATATTTGTATGGTTGGATAGGCGAAGCAATCAATTGCACTTTGCAAGACAATGCAAACACGATGAAGCAAGACGTCAACTTTTCAATAAAAAGAAAAGTGGAACTCAGCCAACCATATGAAAGAATAGAAAATTTTAAATGCGAAACAACTTTTGAAAATATAAAATACAACTATCTTTATTTGCCTATATACAAAGGGACTTACAAATATAAACAAAAGAAATATACTTACTTTGTCAATGGCGAAAATGGAAAAGTTACAGGTAGAACTCCAAAATCTTTTTGGAAAATATTTTTTACGGTATTATCCATTGGTGCAATCGTTGGCACTATAGTGTACCTTACCGTCAAATATCTTGGATAGCAATTGGGAGAAAGAATGAAATATATAGAAGAATTACTACAAGAAGAATTATTATCTACAGCAAAAAAAATAGGCTACAAAGAAGCAAATTTTGTGGTTATTCCTTGTTCGCTCCCTATTGCAGATTATCAAACAAGCAGTTGTATGGGGCTAGCCAAAACATATCACAAATCGCCCTTTGACATAGCAACCGACATTGTTAGCAATATAAAATCAATAATTGCCAGCAAAATTGAAGTGTGCAAGCCTGGATATATAAATATCACTATTTCACAAGAGTTTTTATCTCAATATCTCATAGAATATATGAACAATTATGAAGACGACATAAAAACTCGTGCAACTTGTTATAAAACGATTATAGATTATGGTGGGGCAAATGTTGCAAAACCACTCCACGTAGGTCATTTGAGAACGGCAAACATTGGCGAAAGTTTAAAGCGAATTTGTCGTTTTGTTGGGTGCGAAACCATAGGAGATGTCCATTTGGGCGATTGGGGTTTGCAAATGGGACTTGTTATCACCGAAATCAAGCACCTACACCCAAATCTTGTCTATTTTGACGACAATTTTTTAGGAGAATATCCAAAAGAACCACCTATCACAATTGACGATTTAAACACTCTTTATCCAACCGCTAGAGAAAAATCAAAAGAAGATGAAAACTATCTCAACGAAGCAAAACAAGCAACATTCTTCTTGCAACAAGGAAAACGTGGCTACAAGGCTTTGTGGCAACATATTGTAAATGTTTCCAAACAAGATTTGAAGAAAAACTATGATATGCTAAATGTATCCTTTGACCTATGGCTTGGAGAAAGTGATGCTCAAAGTGATAGCGAAAAAATGGTAAAGTTTTTTGTTGATAAAGGTTTTGCAAAAAAAAGTGATGGGGCTCTTATTGTAGACATTGCTCACAATGACGACAAAAAGGAATTGCCACCTTTTATGCTTGTAAAATCCGATGGCGCAATTTTGTATAGCACCACCGACCTTGCAACATTGTATGATAGGGTTACAAGACAAAAAGCGGAACGTGTTATATATGTTGTGGACAATAGACAAGAACTTCACTTCACTCAACTTTTTCGTGTTTGTCAAGATTACCCTGTTTTTGACAAAATTCCAAAACTTGACTTTGCAGGCTTCGGCACAATAAATGGCAAAGACGGAAAACCATACAAAACACGTGATGGGAAAGCAATGGGGCTTGAAATTCTTATAAACGAAGTCAAACAGAGTGCAAGAAAGCACACCGACGACTTGACAATTGCCGACAGTGTAGCAATCTCTGCCCTTAAATTTGCGGATTTGTCTATTTTAAGAACAAAAGACTATATTTGCGACCCAGATAAAATTTGTTCCTTTGACGGCAAAACAGGGCCTTATCTTCTCTATTCCCTAACTCGTGCAAAATCAATTTTAAGAAAAATTTTTGGTGATAAAAAGCCTAATATTACATCTTTTGATTCTAGTTATTGCAACAAAGATTTACTTCTATATTTCACTCAATTTGAAAAAGCAATTCTTGAAGCATATGACACTTTATCCCCAAATATTCTTTGTGATTATGCCTACAAGATAGCAAATATGTTCAACTCAAACTATTCCAAAACAAACATATCCAAAGAAGAAAACAAGGACAAACAACTTGCTCTCGTTTACGAAACAATGGGTTTTGTTTCGTTGCTTGAAAAGACTCTTAATCTTCTTGCAATAAAAACACTTGAAAAAATGTAAAACTTAAATTATTTTTAAAGGAATAATTCATCTTTAGCCTATTTCTTTTAAAACTATTCCAAAAAGGAACATTGTTATTTATTGTACATTGTTCCTTTTTTTATGATAGTTGCAAAATGATTAAACCTTATAGTGTTCCTTTGATAAAAACATCATTTGTTTAAAGTTTATAGAACATAAGTCTTTGTATTTTTTGCACAAAACAATTGTAAAAAAACATTTTTCTTGTTTATCAAGCAACAAAAATAATAAATTCATCAACAAAATTGCTTGTTTTACAAAATTTATTTTAAGAAAATAGTTGCAAATTTTATTTAAATATGTATAATATTTAGTGTTTGGAGGATTGGCTGAGCGGTTTAAAGCGGCGGTCTTGAAAACCGTTGAGGTG
>CAZLYY010000032.1:0-7732 GCA_964563895.1 uncultured Christensenella sp.
TGTGTTACACTTTTTGACACATTATGTTGTTACAATGCGCTTTTTGGTGTCAAGTGGGGGATTAAAAGAAGAGAATGAAATAGATTTTATGGAGAAATTATGTTAAAAATATTGATTTTTTAAAAAATAAGAACATAATATCTATTTTTTTGCAATGACATATGGAAATACATATTTAAACGGTTAAGGAGCAAAAATGGGACAATCTAAACCACAGTTCAAAAAAACAAAATATGGAAAAGTCGAAAGATACAATTTTTCCAAAATAAACGAACCTATTGATATGCCTTATCTTATAGCAATTCAAAAAGATGCCTACAAGGACTTTTTGGAACATGGCATAGCAGAGATTTTGGAAGAATTTTCTCCGATAGTGGACTATTCAGGCAAGGCGGAGATATATTTTGTAGATTACACTTTGGATCCAACCAGCAAGTATAGCAAACTTGAATGCAAGAGGAAGGGGATAACATATTCCGTTGCATTAAGGGCAAAAGTTAGACTTGTTAGAAAGGAAGACGGGGAAGTCGTGGAACAAGAGGTGTTCCTAGGAGACGTGCCACTTATGACAGAAGAGGGCTCGTTTATTTTCAATGGAATTGAAAGGGTTGTTGTTAGCCAAATCGTGAGAAGTCCTAGTGCTTATTTTGCAAAAGAACAAGACAAAACAGGCAAATGGCTATTCAATGGGACAATTATTCCAACTCGTGGAACTTGGATAGAAATAGAACAAAATGTCAACGATATTTTGAAAGTTGTTGTTGATAGAAGTAGCAAGGTTACACTTGGTGTATTCTTGAAATGTTTTGGCTTTACATCAAAACAAATTGCTGATATCTTTGGGAATAATCCACTTATCTTGAATACTCTTGACAAAGAGCCACAAGACACACAAGAGTCTGCTCTTATAGAGTTGTCAAAGAAAATGAGACCAAGCGAAGTCCCAAGTGCAGAAGCAACTTACAATTATATCAATTCACTTTTCTTTACTCACCAATATTACAATTTGGCAAGAGTAGGAAGATACAAACTTAACAAGAAACTTTCGATTGCAACTCGTATCACCGGGCAAACTGCTTATGGAGATATCAAGAGTGGCAACAAAGTTTTTGTAAAAGACGGCGAAATTATAGGAAGAGATGTCGCAAAAGAAATTCAAAATGCAGGTATCAACGAAGTTTGGCTTAGAGCAAAAACTTTGCGTGGCGAATTCAAAATGGATGGCGACAAATTTGTTCCACATAAAGTTGTTGGGAACAATAGAGTAGATTTGTCCGCAATTTTCCCTTGTGATGAAAAAGAACTTGGGATTCTTGAAAAAGTACATTACCCAACATTGAAGAAACTTCTTTCAGAATGCAAAACAAAAGAAGAAAAATTGGAAGCAATCAAATTCCACGCAAAAGAACTTATGTCTTTCCAACTTACTATGGATGACATTTTAGCAACAATAAGTTATCATCTTGATTTGAATGACGGAATTGGCGAGATTGACAACATAGACCACTTGGCAAACCGTAGGATTGCTACTGTTGGGGAACTTATGTCCAACGCTTTCAGAAGCGGTGTCAACAAACTTGCAAGTGTTATAAGAGAAACTCTTCAAGCACAAGATTTGTCAACAGTCAACCCAGCAAGTGTTATCAATGCTAGACCAATCAACAAAGCATTGAGAGATTTCTTGGCTTCTTCACAGTTGTCCCAACTTATGGACCAAGTAAACCCTATTAGTGAACTTACTCAAAAGAGAAAAATTTCCGCTGTTGGACCTGGCGGTGTCAAGAAAGAGAGAGCAACTGCTGATGTTCGTGATATTCACTATTCTCACTATGGAAGAATTTGTGTTATTGAAACTCCAGAAGGTCAAGGTATTGGTCTTATCAACTCTCTTGCTTGTTATGCAAAAATAAACGAATATGGATTCCTTTTGTCTCCACTTAAAGTTGTTGACAAAAAGACGGGCAGAGTTACAAACGAAGTTGTTTATCTAATGGCTGATGAAGAAGAAAATTGTTGTGTTGCTCAAGCAACAGAACCTTTGACTGAAGATGGACATTTTGTAAATCCACGTATTGTTGTTAGAAAGAAGGAAAGTGTTATAGAAGTCCCTGCAAGCGAAGTTGATTATGTGGACGTTTCTCCACGTCAACTTATCTCTGCTGCAACGGCACTTGTTCCATTCCTTGCAAACGATGATACTGCTCGTGCATTGATGGCTTCCAACATGCAACGTCAGGCTGTTCCACTTTTGACAACTGAAGCACCAATTGTCGCAACAGGTATGGAACACAAGATTGCTGTGGATAGCGGAGCAATGGTTCTTTGCAAAAAAGCAGGTTTTGTAAGTTTTGTATCCGCAACTGAAATAAGAGTTAAAAATGATGATGGTGATACAGATGTTTATCAACTTGTAAAGTATGCAAAAACCAATCAAGATACTTGTATCAATCAAAAACCAGCAGTTATCAAAAATCAAAGAGTTGAAGTTGGTGATACTTTGGCTGACGGTTTCTCAACAAAGAATGGGGAACTTGCACTTGGCAAAAATATGACCGTTGCATATATGAACTGGGAAGGGTACAACTACGAAGACGCTATTTTGATTTCCGAAAGACTTGTTAGAGAAGATATTTATACTTCTATTACATTGAAAGTTGAAGAAAGCAAAGCACGTAGCACAAAACTTGGTGATGAAGAAATAACAAGAGATATTCCAAACCTTGGTGAAGACGCTTTGAAAAACCTTGACGAAAACGGAATCGTAAGAGTCGGTGCAGAAGTCAGGACAGGGGATATCTTGGTTGGAAAAGTTACTCCAAAGGGAGAAACTGAACTTACTCCAGAAGAAAGACTTCTTCGTGCAATTTTTGGCGAAAAGGCTAGAGAAGTTAGAGATACATCTTTACGTGTACAACATGGCCGTGGCGGAATTGTTGTAGACGTTCAAGTGTTTACAAGAAAAAATAAAGACGAACTTGAACCTGGTGTCAATACAATGGTTAAAGTTTATGTTGCTCAAAAGAGAAAATTGTCCGTTGGGGACAAAATGTCTGGACGTCACGGAAACAAAGGTGTTGTTTCTCGTGTTCTTCCACTTGCAGACCTTCCATATATGGAAGATGGAACACCTGTTGATGTTGTTTTAAACCCACTAGGTATTCCAAGCCGTATGAACGTAGGACAGGTTCTTGAAGTCCTTCTTGGAAAGGTTGCAAAAGTACTTGATTGGAAAGTTGCTGTTCCTGTATTTGATTGCATAAAAGAAAATGAAATTTTCCAACTTATGAAAGACAACAATATGAGTGAAGACGGCAAGATGGTTTTGTATGATGGACGTACAGGTGAACCATTTGAAAACAGAGTTACCGTTGGAACTATGTATATGCTAAAACTTGACCACATGGTTGATAGCAAGATGCACGCAAGGTCAACAGGACCTTACTCACTTGTTACACAACAACCTTTGGGCGGAAAGGCTATGTTTGGTGGCCAAAGATTTGGTGAAATGGAAGTTTGGGCTCTTGAAGCATATGGTGTTTCTCACCTTCTTCAAGAAATGCTTACCGTCAAGAGTGATGATGTTGTGGGCAGAAACAAAGCGTATGAAGCAATTGTCAAAGGTTTCCCAATTGGAGACCCTGGCATTCCAGAAAGTTTCAAAGTTATGATAAAAGAATTCCAAAGTTTGGGACTTGATATCAGAATTTTGACAGAAGAAAACAAGGAAGTTTCTATTAGCGAACTCACAAATGATGAAAGCGAGCCAGCACCATTTGTTACAAAACAAAAAGAGCCAACTCAAGATATTGAACTTGGACTTGACAATGAAGTTACAACATCAGATATCATTTCCGAGCAAGATGCATCAACGTCTACTAGCGACAGCGATATATTTGACGACTTTGATGAGGAGTCTTTGTTTGACGATTTGGAATAGTTTGTCAAATAAACAACAAAATTTAATCTTTGAAAGGGGACAATCCCCCTTTCAAGTAAAATTATAGATAGGAAAAGTAAAATAAGGAGAAAATTATGTTTGAACTAAACAATTTTGATTCTATGAGAATTGGTATCGCTTCGCCAGAAAAAATTAGGTCATGGAGTTATGGAGAAGTTACTAAACCAGAGACAATCAACTATCGTACATTGAAGCCAGAGAGAGATGGCCTTTTTTGCGAAAGGATTTTTGGACCTAGAAAGAATTGGGAATGCTCTTGTGGAAAATATAAGAGAATTAGATATAAAGGGGTTGTTTGCGATAAGTGTGGCGTAGAAGTTACACATTCTACTGTTAGACGTGAAAGAATGGGGCATATTGAACTTGCTACTCCTGTAAGTCATATTTGGTTCTTTAGGGGAATTCCTTCTCGTATTGGGACTATTCTTGACATCACTCCAAAAGCACTTGAACAAGTACTTTATTATGTCAATTATATTGTTATTGACCCAAAGAAGACACCTTTTGTTTACAAGCAAGTTATCACTGACAAAGAATATCGTGATGCACTTGATGAATATGGCCCAGACTCTTTTAAAGCAGGTATGGGTGCAGAAGCAATAAAGACTTTGTTGTCTCAAATTGACCTTGAAAAAGATTATAAAGAATTGAAGGAAATCGTAAAGACTTCAAAGGGACAAAAGAAGTTAAAAGCAGTTAAACGTCTTGAAATTGTTGACGACTTTATAAAGAGTGGCAACAAACCAGAATGGATGATTATGGATGTTATTCCTGTTATTCCACCAGACCTTAGACCTATGGTTCAACTTGACGGCGGAAGATTTGCAACAAGCGACCTTAACGATTTGTATAGACGTGTTATCAATAGAAACAACCGTCTTAAAAAACTTATTGAACTTGGTGCTCCTGATGTCATTATTAGAAATGAAAAGAGAATGCTTCAAGAAGCAGTTGATGCTCTTATTGAAAATGGAAAACGTGGCAAGGCTATTCAAGGACCAAAACAAAGAGATTTGAAATCTTTGACTGCTATGCTTCGTGGTAAGCAAGGACGTTTCCGTCAAAACTTGCTTGGTAAAAGGGTTGACTATTCTGGTCGTTCGGTTATTGTTGTTGGACCAGAACTTAAAATATATCAATGCGGACTTCCAAAAGAAATGGCTCTTGAACTTTTCAAACCATTCATTATGCATAGACTTGTGGAAATGAATGACACACACAACATAAAGACCGCAAAAAGAATTATTGAAAGAGAAAAACCTATTGTTTGGGACGTTTTGGACGAAGTTATTAAAGACCACCCAGTTTTGCTTAACCGTGCTCCTACACTTCACAGACTTGGTATCCAAGCATTTGAACCTGTCCTTTGCGAAGGAAGAGCTATCAAACTTCACCCACTTGTTTGTGTCGGCTTCAATGCTGACTTTGACGGCGACCAAATGCCTATTCACGTGCCACTTTCTCTTGAAGCAAGAGCAGAAGCACGTATGATTATGCTTGCAAGCAACAATATTTTGAAACCAGCTGACGGACAACCTGTTATGACTCCACAACAAGATATTGTTCTTGGTTGCTATTATTTGACAATTGACAAACCAAATGCTTTGAATGAAGGCAGTGCTTATAAAGATGAAGAAGAAGCAATTATGGCTTATCAAACAAAGAATGTTGAACTTCAAAGCAAAATTATTGTTAGACGTACAGTTGATTTCAATGGCGAAAAAATCACAGGCAAAGTTGAAACAACCGTTGGAAGAATCTTATTCAATCGTTGTATCCCTCAAAATATTGGCTTTATTGATAGGTCAAAGAGAGAGAATGCTTTAAGATACGAAGTTGAAGGGGCTGTTTCCAAAAAAGTTTTGGGACAAGTTGTTGCAAATACTTACAACAAATTGGGGCAAACTCCAACAATCGTTATGCTTGATAAGATTAAGGAACTTGGTTATAAATATTCTACAATTGGTGCTTTGACAGTCAATGTTTATGATATGAGAGAACCAAAAGAAAAAGCACAACTTATTGCAGAAGCAGATGCAAAAGTCCTTGAAAACGAAAAAGCATTTAGACGTGGTCTTATTTCATACGATGAAAAGATTAACAAAAATATTACAATTTGGAATGAAACAACTGAAAAAGTTAAAGACGCAGTTTTGAATAGCTTTGACGCACTAAATCCTGTAAAAATGATGATTTCGTCAGGTGCTCGTGGTAACCCATCTCACGTCAACCAACTTTGTGGTATGCGTGGAATTATTGCAAGTACATCTGCTATCAAAATTGATATTCCTGTTAAGACTTGTTTTAGAGCAGGTTTGACACCTATAGACTATTTCTTGTCTTCTCGTGGTGGACGTAAAGGTCTTGCTGATACGGCTCTTAAAACGGCTGACTCTGGTTATCTTACTCGTAGGCTTGTTGATGTCGCACAAGAAGTTGTTGTTGTTGAAGATGACTGCTTTAAAAATCTTGGCGAAAAGACAAAAGGTCTTGTTGTTAGCGATATTGTTGAAGATAAGACTGTTGTTGAAAAATTGGAAGACAGAATTTCCGGCCGTGTTGCTGTAAATGATGTTATAAATCCAAAAACAAAGGAAGTTATTGTAAAAGCAAACGAAATGATTTTGCCAGACCAAGCAAAAGCAATTGTCAATGCTGGTATCACACAAGTTGAGATAAGAACTCTTCTTACTTGCAAATCAAAACACGGTGTTTGTGCAAAATGTTATGGTAGAAATATGGCTAGCAACCAAATGGTTAGCATTGGTGAAGCTGTTGGTACAATTGCTGCTCAAAGTATTGGTGAACCTGGTACACAGCTTACAATGAGAACATTCCACACCGGTGGTGTTGCTGCTGCAGCAGATATCACAAAAGGTCTTCCTCGTGTAGAAGAAATTTTTGAAGCAAGAAGACCAAAGGGCGAAGCTATCATCAGCGAAGTTGCTGGTAAGGTGAAAGTGGAAGATAGTGGCGAAAGATACAAGATAACCATTTTCTCAACTGACGGCGATGTAGAGTATATGACGCCACCAAAGAACAAAACTGTTTTGGCTGTAAAAACAGGCGATACAGTTGCTGTTGGCCAAAGATTGACTTCTGGTTCAATATATCCAAACGACATTTTGAGAGTTATTGGCTTGAGAGGTGTACAAGAATATCTATTGAGGGAAGTTTTGAGTGTTTATAGACTTCAAGACGTTCGTATCAATGCAAAGCACGTTGAAATTATCATTAGACAAATGCTTAGAAAAGTCAAGATTGAAGACCCAGGCGATTCAGAACTTTTGCCAGGAGCAATGCTTGAACTTCAAGAATATGAAGAAATCAACAAAAATATTTTGTTGAATGGCGGAAAACCTGCAACAGCAAAGAGAGTCTTGCTTGGTATCACCAATGCTTCTCTTGCAACAGAATCTTTCTTGTCGGCAGCATCTTTCCAAGAGACATCAAGAGTTTTGACAGAAGCTGCTGTTAAAGGCAAAGTTGACAAATTGATGGGACTTAAAGAAAATATTATGATAGGCAAACTTATCCCTGCTGGTACAGGTATGAGAGGCTACAAAGAAGTTTATCCTGAAATTTCAAAAACTTGGCTTGAACAAGAAGCCCAAAAGAAAGAGCAAGAAAGACTAGAAAAAGAAAAAGCAGAAATGATGGCTGATGACTAATAGTCAATAAAACTAAATAATTTTAAATCAAAAAACTCAATTTTACTTTTGTAAATTTGAGTTTTTTAGTTATATGAGATTTATAAAGGTTAGAAAATTTTTA